>JABFWJ010000464.1 GCA_013362295.1 Thermoleophilia bacterium | reverse complement strand
CGAGGAGGCGAACGAAGCACGGACGCGCCTGCTCTCGTCAGATGTGCTCGATCGCTTCGTCGACAAGCACGGTCCCAATGTCCTCGTCGACGCAGGGTGATTGCCTGCGCCGGCGTGGCTAGGGACCGCCGCCGACGAGCAGCGAGAAGCCGCCGTCGACGATCAGCGTCTGGCCGCGCACCATGTCCGCGTCCGGCGAGCAGAGGAATCCGACGGCGTTCGCGATGTCGTCCGGCGAGACCATGCGGCCGACGGGATTGGCGCGGCCGGCGGCCAGCATCTCCTCGCGGTTCGGGAAGTGCTCGAGCGCATCCGTGTCGACGACGCCGCCGGAGACGGCGTTCACGCGGATGCCAGGCGCGAGCTCGACCGCCAGGTAGCGAACGAGCGCCTCCAGGGCCGCCTTCGACGTGCCGACGAGCGTGTAGTTGTCGAGGACGCGCTGGGCGCCCAGCGAAGAGATCGCGACGATCGACGAGCCGTCCGGCATGGTCGGCGCCGCGGTCTGCGCGAGCTGCAGTAAGGCCCGTGCATTCGTGTTGAGCGTCCAGTCCCAGTGCTTTTCCTTCGACTCGAGTGCGGGGACGCTGACGCCGCTGGCCGCGTTGTGGATGAGTGCGTCGAGCGGCCCGAGCGCGGCGACCTGCTCGAGCACGCGGTCGGAGCCGATGTTGCCGCGCACGAGCGTCGGCTCGGCGCCGAGCGCGCGCAGCTCCGACGCCGTCTCCTCAGCCGCGGCGTCGCTCCTGAAGTAGCCGATCGCGACGCGTTCGGCGCCGTCGCGTGCGAAGCGGAGTGCGATCGCGCGGCCGATGCCGCGGGACCCGCCCGAGACGAAGACGTTCAAGACCTGCGCGGCAGCGGGGCGTCCGCGCGCGCGGACGACGGGATCTCGGCCCAGCCGAGGCGGTCCGGTGACTCGCGCTCCCCCTCGTCGGCCTTCGACGACGCATGCCCGAGCCGGTCGAGGCGCGCCATCTGCTGCTCGGCGTACTGCCGGACGGCGTTTCCCTCGGGGAGGTCGGCCACGAGCTCCCGGACGCGCGCCCGGATCTGATACGCGAAGTGCGGCGTCGCAGGACCGACGAGGGCGTCGACGTCGTCGCGTTTTGGCTCGCGGTCCATCGGGCGGGAGCCTATCGATACGGTCGTTCGGTGCGCCGCCTGACCGCCGTCGACCTCATGCTGCTGGGGACGGTGTGCCTCTGGGCGCTGAATGTCACCGTCACGAAGTACGTCCTGGACCACGGCCTCCAACCGCTGGCGTACGCGACGATCCGCTACTTCGCCGCGACGGGCCTCTTCTGGTCGTTCACGTACGCACGCGAGCGCACGTTCTCGATCCGCCTTTCCGACACGAAGCTCGTCGCGCTTGCCGGGACGTTGATCTTCGTCAACCAGCTCTGCTTCGTCTACGGAGTCAAGCTGACGAACGCATCGACGATGGGCTTGCTGCTCGGCACGACGCCCATCTTCATCGGGATCCTCTCCACGCTCATCGGGCTCGAGCTGCTCGGTCGCCGCTTCTGGGCCGCCGCGGTCGTGTCGTTCCTCGGCGTCGGGCTGATCGCGTCGGGCGGCAACGGCTTCTCGGGCCGGATCGGCGGGCTCGCGCTCGTGATCGGGGCGCCGATGACCTGGGCCGCCTACTCGGTGGCGATCGTCCCGTTGATGCGGCGCTACTCCCCCTTCCGGATCAGTGCGCTCGTGCTCGTCTTCGGCTGGGTTCCGCTGGCGATCGCCGGTGCGGCCCAGACCCTCGACCAGGACTTCCACTTCGGCTGGGCGACCTGGCTCGGGTTCGCCTACGCCGTGGTCGGCCCGTTGTTTCTCACGAACATCCTCTGGTTCACGGCGATCTCCCGCGTCGGACCGTCACGCGCGGCGCTCTTCGCGAACCTGCAGCCGTTCTTCGCGGTGCTGTTTGCGCTCGTGCTGCTCGGGGAGCACCTCAACCGTTGGGAGATCGTGGGCGGAGTCGCCATCGGAATGGGCATCGTGCTCGAGCGTGCGAAGCGGCTCACGCCACCCGAGCCGCCAGGTGATTAACCTAGTTAACCTTTCGGGGTGAGCTTCCGCGAACGCCTCGCGCGTCGGCCGCCCGGTTACAACTTCACGATCGGGCGCATCCTCGCGATCTACGCGGGGCTGATGGTCACGCTGCTGCTCGCCGCGCTCGACCAGACGATCGTCGCGACCGCGCTCCCGCGGATCGTCAGCGACCTCGGCGGGATCACGCAGTACTCGTGGGTCTTCACCGCCTACATGCTCACGTCGACGGTGACGGTGCCGCTCTACGGGAAGCTCGGCGATGTCTACGGGCGCAAGAACCTGTTCCTGTTCGCGATCGTCGTGTTCCTGATCGGCTCTGCGCTCTGCGGCGCCGCGACCGACATGACGCAGTTGGTGATCTACCGCGCCGTGCAGGGCATCGGCGCCGGCGGTCTGTTCCCGCTCTCGCTCGCGGTGATCGGGAACATCGTTCCGCCGCGGGACCGGGGCCGCTGGCAGGGCCTGATCGGCGCGGTCTTCGCCGCCTCGTCGATCCTCGGGCCTGCGGTCGGCGGCTTCATCGTCGACAACACGACCTGGCGCTGGGTGTTCCTCGTCAATCTGCCGGTCGGTGCGGTCGCTCTGATCGTGATCGTGATCACGATGCCGCGCCGCGCGCCGCTGACCGAGCACCCGATCGACTGGCTCGGCGCCGCGCTGCTCGCCGCGGGGACGGCGGCGCTGCTGATGGGCCTCGTCTGGGGCGGCAAGTCGTATCCGTGGACGAGCACGCACGTCGTCGGCGCGCTCGTGCTCGCAGTGGTGCTGATCGTCGCGTTCGCGCTCGTCGAGCGCCGCGCGGGCGAGCCGATCCTGCCGTTCGAGATCCTGCGCAACCCGATCGTCGGGGGCAGCGTCGCCTGCATGGCGCTCGTCGGCATGGCGATGTTCGGAACGATCTCGTACGTCCCGCTGTTCGTGCAGGGCGTGATCGGAACGTCGGCGACCTCCTCCGGCGTCGTGCTCACGCCCTTGATGCTGGGCGCCGTGACGACCTCGCTGTTCACCGGCCAGCTCGTCTCGCACACCGGTCGCTACCGCTGGAACGCGATCCTCGGGCCTGTCGTGCTGACGATCGGGATGCTCCTGCTCTGGCGGATGGACGTGCACACCACGAACGGCCAGGCGGCGCGCAACATGGTGATCGCGGGCATCGGGATCGGCTCGATGATGCAGGTGTTCGTGCTCTCCGTGCAGAACGCGGTCGCGCGCGCACACATCGGCTCCGCGACCGCGCTGACGCAGTTCTCGCGGCAGATGGGCGCGACGATCGGCGTGACCGTGATGGGCGCGATCGTCAACCACGGGTTGCCGTCGGGTGTGGGCGGTGCCGAGGGAGTGGGAATCCATCGGTTGGCGCCCGCAGCCCGCGATGGGCTCGCGCATGCGCTCCACCCGGCGTTCCTCGTGGCCGCGCTCGTCGCCGCGGTCGTGTGGCTGATCGCCGTCCTGTGGGTGAAGGAGCAGCCGCTGCGCCGCAGCCTCGACGAGGTTGCAGCGGTCGATGCAGCGGCCGGGACCCCCGCAACAGCGGAGGTAGACTGACCGCGTGGCCGAAGACTTCATGCCGCTCGACGGCTGGGATCACGTCGAGCTGTGGGTCGGAAACGCGAAACAGGCCGCGTACTACTACGAGCACGCCTACGGGTTCCGCCGCACGGCGTACGCCGGGCCCGAGACGGGTGTGCGCGATCGCGCCAGCTACGTCGTCGAGCAGAGCGAGATCCGGCTCGTGCTCACGTGCGCACTGCATCCCGGCCACGAGATCGCAGATCACGCGTACGCGCACGGCGACGGCGTGAAGGACATCGCGCTCCGCGTCCCGGATGCCCGGCGGGCGTACGAGGAGGCGGTGCAGCGCGGGGCGCGCGGCGTGCGCGAGCCGCAGACGCTCGAGGACGACTTCGGCGCGGTCGAGCTCGCGACGATCGCGACGTACGGTGACGTCGTGCACACCTTCGTCGGCCGCAACGGATACGAAGGCGCGTACCTCCCCGGCTATGCCGCGCAGGAGTGCGCCGACGGGAGCGAGGACGGTCCAGGCCTGCTCGCGATCGACCACATCGTCGGCAACGTCGAGCTCGGCCGCATGAACGAGTGGGTCGAGTTCTACGAGCGCGTCTTCGGGATGACCGAGATGATCCACTTCAGCGACGACGACATCTCGACGGAGTACTCCGCTCTGATGTCGAAGGTGATGACGGACGGCCAGGGGAAGATCAAGTTCCCGATCAACGAGCCGGCCGAAGGCAAGCGCAAGAGCCAGATCGACGAGTACCTCGAGTTCAACCACGGCCCGGGCGCCCAGCACATCGCGCTGCAATCGTCGAACATCGTGCGCGCGGTCGAGGCACTGCAGCGCCGCGGCGTCGTGTTCCTCTCGACGCCCGACACGTACTACGAGGAGACACCCGAGCGTGTCGGTGAGATCGATGAGAGCTGGGACGACCTCAGGCGCCTACGCATCCTCGCCGACCGCGACGACGACGGCTACCTGCTCCAGATCTTCACGAAGACGGCGCAGGACCGGCCGACGCTCTTCTTCGAGGTGATCGAGCGGCACGGCGCGCGCGGCTTCGGCGACGGGAACTTCAAGGCGCTCTTCGAGGCGATCGAGCGCGAGCAAGCGCTGCGCGGCAATCTTTGAGCGTCGGCCCAGTCGAATTCCTCGAGCTTCCCCCCCGGCAGGCGGCCGTCACGAACGACACGGAGCACCGGCCCTGGCCGCTGCCGGAGGGCCCCTGGCTGAACGCGCAGACGTGGATCGACCTCGCGTTCCTCCACTGGCGTGTGGACGAGGCCGAGTTGCGGCGGCTCGTGCCGGCCTCGGTGGAGCTCGACACGTTCGACGGCGCGGCGTGGCTCGGGCTCACCCCGTTTCTGCTGCAGGGGTTCCGGCTGCGCGGCTTGCCGCCGCTGCCGCGGCTCTCGACCTTCCCGGAGCTGAACGTCCGGACGTACGTCACGCACGGCGACAAGCCCGGAATCTGGTTCTTCACCCTCGACGCTGCGGGCCTCGTCGCGGTCGAAGGCGCGAAGAAGCTCTACCGCCTCCCGTACCACCATGCGCGCATGCGCTGCGAACGGGTCGCGGAAGGCGTCCGCTACGAGACGGCGCGCGCGGGGGCGGCGTTCAGCGGGCGCTATCGCGGCGCCGGCGCCCTCTTCCGCGCCGACCCCGGATCGCTCGAGGAGTTCCTGACCGAGCGGTACTGCCTGTACACCGAGGACGGGGGCGCCTGTACCGCGCCGAGATCCACCATCCGCCGTGGGATCTGCAGCGCGGCGAGGCGGTCGTCGACCTGAACACGATGCCGCCGCTGCCGCTGCCGGACGACGAGCCACATGTCCTTTTCTCGCCGCGCCAGGACGTCGTCGTGTGGGGGCTTGAGGCGATCTAGCCTTCCGGGCGTGAGCCCGCAGCGGCGTTCAGCGCTCGTCTCCGTCGCCGCGGCCGCGGTGCTCCTGCTGCTCAAGCTGAGCGTCGGCCTCGCCACGCACAGCCTCGGCCTCGTCTCGGAGGCGGCCCACTCGGGGACCGACCTCGTCGCCGCGCTGCTCACGTACTTCGCGGTGCGCGTCGCCGCGCGTCCCGCCGACCTGCAGCACCAGTTCGGCCACGGCAAGGCCGAGCACCTCTCGGCGCTCACCGAGGCAGGGATCCTCTCGGCGGTCAGCCTCTTCATCTCGGTGCGCGCGATCGAGCGCCTCGCCGGCGTGACGCACAGCCAGGTGCGCACGCCGTGGTACGCGTTCGCCGTCCTCGCGATCGTGATCGCGATCGACGTCAGCCGCACGCTGGTTTCCTGGCGAACCGCCCGGCGCTACCAGAGCGCCGCGCTCGCGTCGAACGCGTTGCATTTCGGCAGCGACCTGCTCGGCTCGCTGGCCGTGCTCACCGGCCTGCTCTTCGCGCACTACGGCCACCCCGACGCCGACCCGATCGCAGCGCTGTTCGTCGGCGTCCTCGTCCTCGTCGCCGCGGCGAGGCTGATCAAGGTGAACGTCGACGTGCTCATGGACCGGGCGCCGGCGGAGGCGGAGGCGGCTGCAGTCCGTGCGATCGAGTTGATGACCCCCTCGGTCGA
>JABFWJ010000491.1 GCA_013362295.1 Thermoleophilia bacterium | reverse complement strand
GACCGAGACCGGCCAGGGCGGCGGCAAGCTCTTCGTCAACGTCGACCCGGACGTGCTCGGGCCGGCCGGCTTTGGCGACCGCATCTTCGTTGCCGCCACCCATGTCGTCGGCTTCGACATCATTCCGCCGCAGCCCGACCGCTCCGTCGACGCCGAGCCCGGGCTTGCCTGGGATCGCAGAGGCGGCCGGCACAACGGCCGCGTGTACCTCGTCCACACGCTCGAGCAGAAGAACGAGAGCGACAACACAGACGTCTACGTCCGCTCCTCCGACGACAACGGCGCGACGTGGAGTCCCGGAGTGCGCGTCAACGACGACCAGACCGTCACCAGCCAGTTCCTGCCGAAGATCTCGCTCGACCCGACCACCGGCAAGATCGCGATCGTCTGGTACGACGCCCGCAACGATCTCGGCGGCGGCGGCTCCGGGGACACGGACGGGATCGTGAACACCGACGCCCAGTTCTGGGGCGCCTTCAGCCGCGACGGGCAGACGTTTAGCCGGAACGTCCAGATCAGCGCCGGCACGTCGAACGCGCCCGACTCCGGCAACGGGATCGACTACGGCGACTACACGGGCCTCGCGTACTTCGGTGGCATCGCCCACCCCGCCTGGGCTGACAACTCCAACAGCACCGGCACGAACCCCGACGGAGCACTCCACCAACTCGACGTCTACACCGCCGCGGTCGCAGCACCCTAGAGGGCCAAATCGACGACCGGTCTTCGACTACGTGACGGTCACGCGCAGCCGTCCGCCATGCGGCGCCGTCTGGAAGACGTAGCGGCCGCGGCGGCTCCAGGCGACGAGGATGGTCGCGCGCCGGCCGGGCGCCATCACGCCCGTGACCGAACCGAGGATGTCCAGGCTGAAGCGACGTGTCCCGCGGTTGACCACCTCGTAGCGGACCTCCGCGCCGCGCGCGTAGCGCAGCGTGTCCGACCAGGTGTGACGCCTGATGCGCACCTTGATCGCGTCGTCGCGGATGACCATGCTCGAGACGTAGATCTTGCCCGGCTGGGTTGTGGCATCGGCGAAGTGGAGCCCTCCGAGCCAGAAGGCGGCCGTGGCAGCGACGCCCACGACCACCGATCGCGTGGTCACTTCGTGACCCGTAAGTTGCCGAACATCCCGTATTGGACGTGCGCTCCGACGGTGCACAGGTAGTAGTACGTCCCGGGCTTGCGGAATGTGACCCGCAGCACCGTGTGCCCTCCTGCCTGGGCGAGCGGCGACACCTTCTGCAGCTTCTGGATCCCGAAGTCGTGCGCGAGCTGGCCCTTGTTGACGATCGAGAAGATGACCGTCCCGACGCGCACCTTCTGCACCGAGAGAGCGAACCGATACTCGTACATCTTGACGGTCACGCGTGTCACGGTCGGACCGGCATCCGCAGTTGGTGCGGGGACGAAGCAGGCCGCTGCGGCGACGAGGCAGAGCCCCGCCGCCGCACGGCACGCCGCGTTACGGAAGGACGAACGCATCGACGATGTCTCCGTGGCCGGTGTTCCGTTGCTGGTTGCTGTTGCCGCCGCCCCCGCCCTGAACCACGGCGACGTACTGCTTCCCGTTCGCCTCGTAGGAGATCGCGGGCGCGCTGAACGCGACCTTGATGCCCGTCGGGAAGTTCCAGAGGTTGGCTCCCGTCTTCGCGTCGTATGCGCTGTAGGTCGGGTTCGTCGTGCTCTCGTGGCCGACGAAGACGAGCCCGCCGGCCGTCGTCAACGTCGCGTCGTAGCAATCGCCGGCGGTCGGCATCCTCACCGTCCAGGCGATCGTATTCGTCGTCACGTCGATCGCCTTAAGGTAGCCGCCCCGGAACGCACCCTGGTCGGGCGTGCCTTTGTCGCCGAAGCCCTTGACTCGGCCGAACCCGAACTTCGAGCCGAAGAAGGACTGGCCGGCGACCCACGGGGGCAGTTGCCGCTTCGGCTAGGCCACGAGCGCCGTGTTGCCGTTGTAGCCGCAGATGTACTGGAAGTGCGTGCTCGGGTTGTAGCTCGAAGGCTGCCAATCGGAGCCGCCCTCGGTTCCCGGTGCGTACGCGACGAACCGCTTGTCGTTGTACGGGGTGAAGATGCAGCCGACCTTGTACGGCTTCCCGTCGGGCGCCTTCAGGATCTTCCCGGTCTTCGGGCTCGTGTAGTCCACCTTGTGCGCGCACTGGTCGGCGAACGCCTGACCGACCGGGTACGGCTGCGTCCGCGACGTGAACTGCGACTTCTCCTGCCGCACCTTCTTCTCCACGATCCCGAGCAACGGCTTGCCGGTGTCGCGGTCGAGCAGGTAGAGCCAGCCCGTCTTGCCGGGCGCCGAGATCGCGTGGCGCATTTGCCCGTTGACGGTCACGTCGAACAGGACGGTCGGGCTCGTGAGGTCGTAGTCCCAGATGTCGTGATGAACCGTCTGGTACCACCAGCGCAGCGAGCCCGTGTTGACGTCGAGCGCGACGAACGAGTCGGTGAACAGGTCGTCGCCCGGCCCGCGATCGGACCAGGGGTCGGGATTGCCGACGCCGAAGTAGACGAGACCGTTGTTGGGGTCGACGCTCGGCGTCGACCACACCGCGCCGCCGCAGTGCTGCCACTCGTTGCCCGACCAGGTGCCGCCGCCGACGTCGCCGTATCCGGGGCAGGTGTAGAAGCGCCACACCTGCGCACCCGTGTTCGCATCGAACGCCGTCACGGAGCCGCGCACGCCCATCTCGCCGCCGGACACGCCGACGATCACCTTCCCGCCGTAGTAGAGCGGCGCCATCGTCATCGTGCCGCCCTCTTGCCAGCGCGTGTTCCAGGCTGTCCAGACGACGTTGCCCGTGGACTGATCGAGCGCGACGAGCCGACCGGTGATCTCCGCGATGAAGACCTTGCCGTCGCCGATCGCGACGCCCCGGTTGCTGAAACCGCAGCATGCCGTAGTGATCTGCTTCTTCGGAATGTGCGCCTGGTACGTCCAGAGTGTCTGACCCGTCGCCCCGTCCAACGCGAAGACGTCGTCGTCGCCGGTCGAGACGTACATCACGCCCTTGTAGACGACCGGCGTCGCCTCCTGCGAGTTGAAGCGCGTGCCGCCCGACTTGAGATGGATCTGCCACGCGAGCTTCAGGCTCGCGACGTTCGACGTGTTGACCTGGTTCAACGAGGAATAGCGCTCGTTCGTGACACCCCCGCCGTTCGTCAGCCAATCGGTCCCTGCAGGCGCAGCGAGCTCGGCGCCCGTGAAAGCGGGTGCGCGACTGATCGCGACACTCTCGCCCTTGCCGCGCACGGCCACTACGCCTGCGACCACAGCGAGCGCGGCAACGAGGACGACGACACCCAACCGACGACTACTCATGGCCCCTCCTAGACGAACCCCGACGCGACCTAGGGCGTTTATGTCACATCGCCACGCAGCCGGTCAACGCATCGCCTCAATGAACGGCGTGGCGGCCGAAGGCGCGAATGCCGGCCGCCGTGAGCAGCAGGGCGAAGGCCGCGACGACTGCAAGGCTCAACCCCGCCATCGCGGACGCGTTCTGCATCTTCCAGATGTTGTGCAGGCTCGATGAGTCGTGAAGCAGCCCGAAACGCACGAGCGCGAGACCGTGCGTGAGCGGCAGGAAGCGTGCGAACCAGGTGAGGAAGCCGGGGAGCGCGTTGATCGGGAAGAGCGACCCGGCCAGGAACCAGGGCACGATCGCGATCGCCGGGACGCGACCCACGTATTCCTCCGTGCTCGGCACGCGCGCGGCGAGCACCTCCGCGGTGCCGTACATCCCGACGGTGAAGAGCGAGCCCGCTGCGAGGAACCAGAGGAAGCCTCCGGCGGTGATGTCGAAGTGGATCCCTCTCGCCCGCGCGGCGACGAGCAGGACGGCGACTTGGAGTGCCGTGATGGCGAAGGCAACGAGCAGGTTGGCGACGACGAGCAGCGCGCGTGAGATCGGCGCCGTCAAGAGCTCGCGCTGAGCTCCCGCCTCACGGTCGACGAGCACTCCGATCCCGGCGAACATCGTGTTCAGCGGGATGAGCAGCCCGATCGTCCCGGTGGCGACGAATGACTCGTACGCCGAGGTCGTGTCGAGCGCGGTCTTCAACGACGGCGCGATCACGAGCGCGAAGAGGATCGGCGTGAGAAGCGGAACGACGAGCTCACGCGGTGTTCGGGCGGTGAGCTGGAAGCGGCGCCGAGCCAGGGTCAGCACGGGGCCGAAGGGGTTATGCGCTCGTGCCGCGAGTGGCCGGACGAGCTCGGTGGTGGCTGCGGTCATAGCTGTGTCTTCCTTTCTCGCGTGGTTTGGTCTTCTCAGGCGGCTTCAGCCAACTGGCCGCCGGTCAGGCGCAGGTAGACGTCGTCGAGAGTCGGCTCGCGCGTGGTGATCCCGCTGGTCCGGATCCCGGCGCCCTCGATCAGGGCGAGCGCGTCTGCGCCGGAGTGGTCGTGCAGCGGCACGTAGATCGTCTGGCCGACGGTGAACGCGTCGCCGTCTGCGATACCCGTCGCGTGCAGCTGTGCGACGCTCGCCTCGACGTCGTCTCGCGCGCGAAGCTCGACGATCTGCCTACCGAGCTCCGCGCGCAGTGCGCGCGGACTGTCGAGTGCGACGATCTCTCCGCGGTGCATGATCGCGATCCGGTCGCATAGCCGCTCGGCCTCGTCGAGGTAATGGGTGGTGAGGAGAATCGTCGTCGCGCTTCGATCGCGCAGGCCGCCGACGACGTCGAGGAGCTCTGCGCGAATCCGCGGATCGAGTCCGACCGTCGGCTCGTCGAGGAAGAGGACGCGCGGGTTGGAGACGAGCGCCCGGGCGATCTCGAGACGGCGCCGCTGGCCGCCGCTGTAGCTGCCGACCGGGCGGTCGATCAGGTCGGCCAGCTCGAGCGCGCTCGCGAGCTCTTCGATCCGCGCCTCCGCTTCGCGACGCTCGACCCGCCACAGCTCTGCATGAAGCCCGAGGTGGCGCCTGCCGCTGAGCGCCCGGTCGACGACGGCCTCCTGGAAGACGACGCTCGAAACCGCCCGCGCCGCACGCGGCGCGGCGGCGACGTCGTAGCCGACGAGGCGGGCTCGTCCTTCGGACGGCTTGATCGTCGTCGTCAGCATCCCGACGGTCGTCGACTTGCCGGCGCCGTTCGGTCCGAGCAGGCCGAACACCTCGCCGGGCGAGACGTCGAAGGTGATGCCGCGCACCGCCTGGACGCCGCACCTCGATTGCGGGGTCGCTCGTGACTGGAACGGCGGGTGTGTGCATCAGGTGACCTCCGTCGGAAAGGGGCGAGTGAGAGAGCTCTTTTGTGACCGCCGGCTCGTGTCGGGCAAGCCGCGTTTTGGTCGTCATCTCTCATGACGGATCTCGCGCAAGGGATGTGACACGGACGGAGCCGACGACGACCTCGCCGTCCCTGGAGACGCCCTCCGCGAAGCTCTGAACCGACCCTCACGGTCACCGGGTCGCGGGACGTCAGCGCCAACGTGTCACTCAGGCTCCGCGACCCGCGTCCTGGAACAAAGGTTCGCAATCCGATATATATCGATCGATACTTCCGGCCGGATCTCCCGGCCGGTGACGACCGAAAGGAGCACCGTGAGGGATAGACGCCTGCGCGGGCACCGGCCGCTGGCCGTCGCGTCCGTCTTGGCTCTCTGCACGCTCGCCGCCTGCGCCACTGTCGCACTGGCCGGCGACCCGCAGCCTGTCGACGTGTCGCACAACTCAGTCAACGCAGCTGCGCCGGTTGCCGGTGCCGTCTGGGGGACCGCGTCGAACGACACGCCCGGGACGGCGATCTGCTCGACGACGACTTCGGCGGCGGCGAACGTCGACACCGATTGCGAGTCGACTGAGACGACCGGCTCTGTCGGGCCGCACAACGAGACGTCGATCGCGATCAATCCGACCAACGTGAACAATCTGATCGGTGGGGCGAACGACTACCAGCTGTCCCTGAACTCGGGCGGGCACCTCACGGAGACCATCCTCTCGCGGGCGCACGTCACCTTCGACGGCGGCAAGACGTGGTCCGAGTATCCGCTCAACGCCAATTCCACCTATCAGGCGACGGGTGACCCGGCGGTCGCATTCGACGCGTCGGGCCACGCGTACTACGCGACGCTCGGCTTCCGCTTTGCCGGGCTCACGGTGACGAACCCGGACGTGATCGTCTCCAACTCCGGC
>JABFWJ010000167.1 GCA_013362295.1 Thermoleophilia bacterium | reverse complement strand
CGGCGCGCTCCTCGACCGCGGACTCGACGACGACGGTGGCGTCGAGCGACCCGCGCTGGGCTCCGCGCAACTGCAGCAGGAGCGCGATCAGCCGCTGCTGTGCGCCGTCGTGCAGGTTGCGCTCGAGGCGCCTGCGGGCGTCGTCGGCGGCGGCGACGATGCGCGCCCGCGAGCGCCGCACCTCTGCCTCGTGCCGCTTCCGCTCGGTGATGTCCGTGCCGGTGATCAGGTAGACGGGCCCGCTCGCGATCTTGGGCAGCGGCGTGCACGACCACGCGACCTCGATCGCCGTTCCGTCGCGCTGCATCCAGCGCCCTTCGTGCTCGCACATCGCGTGACTGCGAACCGCCGACAGGATGCAGTCGCGTGCGCCGGCGCGCTCGCCGTCGGGGACGTAGCGGTCCCAGAAGAGCGCGCCACCGGTCTCGTGCGGCTCGTAGCCGAGCGTGCGCTCGAACGCCTTGTTCGTGGCGTACGGGCGTGTACGACCGTCCGGATCGATGAGGCAGAGGAGGCTCGGCGCGTTGTTCGCGATCGAGTTGAGGAGCTCGCGCTCCCGCTCGAGCTCCGCAATCCGTTCCTTCAAGACCGTCGCCGACTTGGCAGTGCGGCGCGATTTGGGCCGCGACCTCGCCATGCCGCCACGGTACCTAGGAGATCCGGCCTAGGTCTTGGCCTCCGGGTAGCGCGGCAGCCCGTCGTCGGGCAGCGGCTCCCACACTGCCGCGTACGCGGTGAACTGGTGCCACTGCGGTCGAATCCCCGGGTCGCCGTCGATCGTGCCGAGTCGTACGCCCATGGTGTCTTCCGTCGGGTGCTTGCTCCAGAGCGCGCCACCGCAGGCCGAGCAGAAGCACTTGAGGAAACCGTCTTCAGGCGCGTACGCGCGGACGAGCTCCGCGCCGGCGACGACTCGCAGCGAGCCCGGAGCGATGCGGCCCGACGCCGCAGCCGCGGTGCCGGTCCGCCGCTGGCAGCGCGTGCAGTGGCAGTACGACGCAGAGACGAGCGGCTCGTCGATCTCGTAGCGCACCGCGCCGCAGAGACAGTGGCCGGTGAGCGGCAGCTCCGCCACGTCAGCTCAGCTCGGGCGGCAGCTCGATGTCGCTCACGTCGATGCCGAGCGACTTGGCGAGGCGAATCCCCTGTTCGAGGTCCTCGCGCAGCATGCGGATGTCCGTCTCGCGCATCAGCGAACCGATGAACTCGCGCGCCTTCGGACGCCAGAGTGCGTGCTTGGCGAACGTCGGCAGCAGCCGGTTTGCGGCCTGCACGAGCTTGTCCTTGATCCGCGCACCCGCGTGCTCCAGCAGCACGCGCTCGTACGCCATGCCCGCGCCGTGGTGGATCCCGTCGTCGATCGTCAGCCGGTTGCAGAGATCCTCGAGGATCGTGCCGCGCGAAGAGCGCGCGATCATCCGGAAGCGCGGGATGATCAGCCGCTCGTAGAAGACCTGCATCAGGAAGACCTTCTCCTCGAGCGTGTCTGCGTGCAGCACCTGCTGGGCGAGCCGGTCGAGGTACGGGTCGCGCTCAGCCATCCCACCCGCCTCGTCGATCAGCTGCAGCCACGCCTCGGTGTGGCGCGACTCGTCTTGCACCATCGTGGTGTAGTAGAGCTTCGCGTCGCGGTCGGGGGCGATCGCGAACAGCTGCGTCGCCATCTCGACCGCGAGCTCGTCCGCCTGCAGCTGCTGCGTGATCACCGAGCGCCACAGATCGCGCCGGCGCGCGAGCTTCTGCGGCGAGCCTTTGTACTCGGGGATCGGCGCGAGCTCTCCCCACGGAAGCTCCTTGACCTGCCATTCCGCGCGCTTGGCGAGCTCGTAGTACCGGAAGACGCCTGAGAGATCGCGCTGCGATACCTCGGCCGTCTCCTGCGTGCGCTCCTCGACCTCCATGGCCCGCAAGCCTAACGATCGGCGTTGTCGCGCCTGAGGACGGCGCTCACGTATCGCCGAGCTCGAAGGCGACCGGGATCCCGGACGGATCCGTGACGCGCCGCGCTGCGAGCCCGGATGCCCTCGGCAGCACGACGGTCATCTGCGTGAGCCGCGCGTACCCCTCGGGTGCGTACTGCGCACCGCGGCTCTGCCAGATGTTGGCGCCGAGATGGTGGTGATAGCCGCCGGCGCTGAGGAAGGCCGCCTGGTTGCCGAGCTGCGCCATCAGGCCGAAACCGATGACGTCGCGGTAGTAGGCGACGGACTCCTCGACGTCGGCGACGCACAGGTGCACGTGGCCCATCACCGTGCCCGCGGGCAATCCGTCGAACGGCTCGGTGCGCGGATCCTCGAGCACGGACAGCAGGTCCCGCGTGTCGAGCGGCAGCGTGGTCAGCCGCTCCCCGACCCGGCCCTCCCAGAGCTCGCGCGGCCGGTCGGCATAGATCTCGATTCCGTGCTGGTCCGGGTCCTGCAGGTAGATCGCCTCGCTGACGTAGTGGTCCGACAGGCCCGAGAGCGGTACGCGCTCGCGCGCAGCGTGCGCGAGCCAGCGTGCGAGGTCCACGCGCTCCGGAACGAGCAGCGCGAAGTGGAACAGGCCGGAGTAGCCGACCGCAGGCTTCGCACCCGGCTCCTCGGTGAGCACGAGCAGGTCGTCGTCTCCGGTTCCGAGCCGCGCGCGCGCGTCCTCTCCGCCGTGCACGACGAGCCCGATCTGCGTCTCGTAGTAGGCGAGCGAGCGGTCGAGGTCGGCAACCGTGAGATGCACGGCGCCCATGTGCGTGTCGGGCGGCAGCTCGGCCTGGACGGCCGCACCGACCGCGGTCAGTTCCTCCGGATCCACGGGGCACCGATCATAGTGAGTCGATGGACGAGGTCCGGGTCGACAAATGGCTCTGGGCGGCGCGCTTCTTCAAGACGCGGAGCCTCGCGACCGAGGCCGTGTTGGCCGGTCACGTGCAGGTGAACGGCGCGCGCGTCAAGCCGTCGAAGGACGTGCGTGCGGACGACGAGGTCGACGTCCGCATCGGCACCGTGCAGTGGTCAGTGGTCGTGCGAGGTGTCAGCGACAAGCGCGGACCGGCGAGCGTCGCGCGCACGCTTTACGAGGAGACGCCCGCCTCGGCGGCGGCGCGCCAGGAGCAGGCGCTCGCACGCCGCCTCTCCCGTCCGCTCGGCGCCGACCTCGGCGAGCGCCCGACGAAGCAGGCACGCCGCCGCCTCGACGCCCTGCGGAAGGCGGAGCGCCGGCGGCGGTCCTGAACCGCGCCGTCCGTCCGCCGGAACCGCTTCAATGCCGCGCTGGCACCCCCGAAGATCCAGGAGACGCAAATGGCACTCACCCAGACTCAGCTCGCCGACGCGGTCGCCGAGCGCGCGGGGATCTCCCGCACCGAAGCGAAGAACGTCCTCACCGCGCTCGAGGACGTCGTCCTCGACGAGATCGGCAACGCCGAGAAGGTCAAGATCGGAAACCTCGTCCAGCTGACCGTTCGCCTCAAGCCGGCCACGAAGGCGCGGCAGGGCCGCAACCCGGCGACCGGCGAGGAGATCACGATCGCCGCGAAGCCGGCGTCGGTCGACGTCCGCGCGCGTGCGCTCGCGAAGACGAAGGCCGCGCTGCCGTCGGTGCAGAAGGCGAAGAAGCGCCTGGCGGCGTAGCTGGCAAGCGTTCGCTGCTGCGGCGGCCTGAGCCGCCGCAGCAGCGTTCGTCGCTAAGCGCTGACCACCGCTTGACTCGCCTGGCCGCCGGCGCTGCTTTTGACGGTCACGTTGCCCGGGTTCGTGGACGTCGTCGTCTGCAGGCGTCCCGCCGAGATCGTCCCGAGCAGCGCACCCGTCGACGTGACGTAGACGTTCAACGTCGCGCTTGCGTTCGAGCTCGTCGCGTCGACGCGCAGCGCACCGCTCTTCCACTCGGCACGCGAGATCGTCACGGTGTCCGTCGCCGGCGGCGGCGCACCGCTCGCGTTGCTGGTCAACACCGCCGATTGCGTCGCGCCTCCTGCGGATCCCGTGATCGTCGCCGTCCGAGTCGCGGTGCCCGCGGACGTGGAGACGGTGAAGCTCGCACTCGACGCCCCGGCGGCGATCGTCACCGACGCCGGCACCGTCGCGACGGCCGTGGTGGAGCTCGAGAGCGTCACGACGATCACTCCGGCCGGAGCCGACTGCGTCGACGTGACCACTCCCGTCGAAGTCGCGCCGCCGGTCAGCGTGGACGGGCTGAGCGACAGCGTCGCGATCGCCGCCGGCGGCGGCGAGCTCGGGAACGGGTCGACCGTCAACGTTGCCGTGAGCGTGACCCCGCCGCCGCTCACCGAGATCGTCACGACCGTTCTCGCTGCGGGCGGGGTCGTCGTGATGATGAACCCGCCGGCCGCAGCGAACTGCGGGACCGTGACCGAGGTCGGAACCTGCGCGACATCGGGACGCGAGCTCGAGAGCGAGAACGTGATGTCGGCATTGCGCGGGTCCGCGGCCGTGACCCGGCCGTTCGAGCCGTTCGACCCCGTCGTCAGGGTCGGATCGAGGGTCAGCGACGTCGGCGCCGGTTGCGGCGTCAGCGTCGTCGTCCCCTGCACCGAGGCCCCGCGCCAGGTGGCCGTGATCGTCACGGGCGTGTTGGCAGAGACCTGGCTCGTCGGCGCGGTGAACGAGACCGACTCGACTCCCGCCGGCACCGTCACGGTTGCGGGCGGCTGGACCGCCGGGCTCGAGCTCGAGAGGCTGACGACCGCGCCGCCCGGCGGCGCCTGGCCGTTCAGCATCACGATCCCGCCGATCGTCACACCCCCGTTCTGGGTCGGCGGGAGGCCGTCGAGGCTGGCGAGCGACGACGGGCTCACGGTGAGCGTCGTGGTCGTCGTCACGGTCCCGATCGTCGCCGTCAACGTCACCGTCGTCGGCGTGGTGACCTGTCCGGTGACGAAGCGCGTCTCCACCCACGAATTGGTCGCGGGCACGGAGACTGTCGCCGGGGCCGGCGCGGCCTGCGGGTTCGAGCTCGAGAGGTTGACCGTCGCGCCGCCGGCCGGAGCGCCCTTGCTGAGCTGCAGGTCGACGAACACCTCCTGGCCGCTCGCGGGCGCCGGGCGGGTCAGCGTGATCGTGTTGACGTGCAGCGGGCCGTCCGGGAGGACGAACGTCGCCACCTGCGACCAGGCTGTCACGGCAGCCGTGCCGGCCGTGTCGATCACCCCCTGGAACGAGCGCACACGCCAGAACTTCGGCCCCGGCTTGTTCAACTGGAGGACGGTGTAGGTCGGGCCGTTGAGGAACGGGACGTCCTGCTCGATCTGCGTGAAGCCGGAGTCGTTCGCGACCTGAATCTGGTACCCCGAGTCCTGCGGGTTGATGACGTGGTTCCACTTGAAGGTCACGGCCAGCGACGCCGACGCGCCGCCGGTCGGCGAGACGAGCGTCGGCGGTGCGGCGATCGGCGCGTTGAAGGCGATCGTGAACGTGATCACGTTCGACGGCATGCTGTAGTTGCCGTTCGCATCGACCGCGAAGACACGCGCGTTGTAGGTTCCGCGGTCGACGGTCGTGATCAGGATGTCCCGCGACGGCGTCGGCTGCTGCCAGTTGAACACGACGCCGTTGATCGGGAACGCCGGGTCCTTGGACGCTTCCAGCACGTAATTGACGGCGCCCGGCACTCCGCTCCAGCTCATCCCGAAGAGCTCCCACGGATGGAAGCTGTTGCCGCCGCGCGGCTGGTTGAGCGTCGGCGCGGCCGGGACCCCGGCGCCGGCGCCCGTCACCCTGAAGCTCCGCACGGCCGACCACGGACTCTGGAGGGCGTTGTTGCTGATCGCCTGCACGCGCCAGAAGTACGTGCCGATCGCGAGACCGCTCACCGTTCCCTGCGTGGCGGGCGCCGTCACCGAGTCCTGACGCGCGATGCTCGCAAAGGTCGAGCTCGCGCTGACCTGCCAGTTGTAGGCGAGGATCCCGCTCGGGTCGGACGACGCCGACCACGAGATCGTGAACGGGAGCGTGACGGCGGCCCCGTCCGCAGGCGTCTGCGGTGACGGAGCGGTCGGTGCAGCGAGGGCTATACCCGGTGCGGCAAGCGCGAGCAACAGCGCAAGGAAGAAGAGTGCGAGGAAAAAGAGTGCGCCGCGAAACCTCGGCAGCGCTGGGCGAATCGATGCCAACGTGTCCCCCCGAATCGACGACGAGTTGACACCCCTCCGCCCGCGCTGCGG
>JABFWJ010000150.1 GCA_013362295.1 Thermoleophilia bacterium | reverse complement strand
AGCTCCGTCGTGCCCCCGGTCGGCAACGGCTCGTGGCTTTCGTCGGCAGCGAGCGCGCGCGTTGCCGCCGCGACGCGCCTGATCGGCCGCGCGATCGAGCGCGCGACGACGAACGACAGCACGGCCGCGAACACCACCCCCACGAGGGCTGCGAGCAGGAGGTCGACGAGGAACGGGCGCCACGCGGACGAGCCGATGCTCGCCGGGCGGAGCAGGAGGAGGCCCAGGTGCGGCAGCGTGCGGTAGGAGTAGAGCTGACGCTTCCCCTCATAGGTGGTCGCGCCGTCGCTGCTCCGGTTCACGTTCGGCACGACGCCCACGAAGACGGTCCGCGGCTGCACGAGGATGTGCACGCGGCCCGAGATGCTGTCGACGCGGACGAAGTTGACGTGCAGACGCCGCTGCTGCGCGAGATCGTCCGCCCGGCGGGCGACGTTGGCGGCCTGCGAGCGGTCGACCTGGCGGCGCGTCAGCACCGCGCCGATCGCGATCGTCAGCGCGAGCGTCAGGGCGAGCGCCGCGAGCGTCGCCGCGAACAGCCGCCCCCTCAGGCTCTTCACGAGCTCGCGACCGCCTTGTAGCCAGAGCCGCGCAGCGTGCGAATGAGGTCCGGCCGCCCGAGCTTGCGTCGCAGCTGCGCGACGTGCACGTCGACGGTCCGGGTGCCTCCGGGATACTCCTGGCCCCACACGCGGTCGAGCAGGAGGTCGCGCGAGACGACGACGCCGACGTTCGCCATGAAGAACGCGAGCAGGTCGAACTCCTTTGCGGTCAGCTCGACGGGCTTCCCGGCCACCGTCACGTCGTGCGACTCGCGGTCGAGCGTGACGTCACCCAGCGCGAACGTGTCGCGGTGCTCCTGCGGCTCGGTACGCCGAAAGATCGCCTTCATCCGGGCGACGAGCTCGCGCGGCGAGAACGGTTTCGTGAGGTAGTCGTCGGCGCCCACCTCGAGCCCCACGACGCGGTCGGGCTCCTCGTCACGCGCTGTGAGCATCAGGATCGGCACCTGCGAGCGGGTGCGAATGTCGCGACAGACGTCGAAGCCGTCCTTCCCCGGCAGGCCGATGTCGAGCAAGACCATCCGGACCGGATGGCGGTCGAGCTCCGTCTGCGAGTCCTCCCCCGACCGCACCCAGATGACCCGGTAGCCGTCGCGTGTGAGGTACGCGCGGACGAGCTCCCCGACGGAAGGCTCGTCTTCGACGAGGAGAACGGTCCCCGCCATGAGCCGAAGCGTATTAGAACGACGTGGCGCGCACGCGTACGGCGGCGCCGCCGTCGACCCTGAGCGTGATCGCCGTCATCCGCCGGCGCAGGCTGAACGTGGCGGCCGGCCTGCCGTCCAGCGTCACGATCGTCTGGTCGGTCAGGTCGATCGTCGGGGTCTCTCCGTCGGGCTCGCGCAGCGTGAGCGTCGTCGTCGTGATCTGGATGATCTTGCCGCGGTCGACGATCAGCGTGTGCGGCACCCGCTTGATCGTCACGTTGAGCTCGACATGCGACCACTTGCCCGGGATGCGCGGAATCTGCGGAGGCCCGCCACCGGCGCCGGCGGCGGTCCCGGCGCCTGCCAGTAGGGAGAGAACGGCGAGAGCGACGGCGAGCCTCCGCATGGTTGGACTATTCCCGGACTCGGTCACGCGGCGATTGCGCAGACGTAAGGCAGACGTAAAACCGCGCAGTCCCCCAAACACAGGGCCTCCTGAAACGCTGAGCTTCCTGAAACACAGAGCCTCCTGAAACACAGAGCCTCGTGAAACACAGAGGGTCGCCGTTGCCGGCGACCCTCGTCCCTTGCCTGACGTGTGAACGTCGAATCATGCGCTGCGGTCGGTGGGTCAGTTGGCACCTTCGCCCGACCTCACCCGTCAATGTGCCTTCGACCTGCGCTCGTAACTCGAATCCTTCCTTCCCGACCGGACGGAGCCCGGTCGAGAGGTAAACGCCAGTTGTGCCGGTTTGGTTTCTGTCCCGCCTGCCGGCTTCCTTTCATGATCCGCCTCTCTCCGGGCGCCGACAATGGGCCGTTCGGCCCAACCCGACCCCCCGAAAGACCTGACACGATCGGGGGACGGAGTCGGTGCGCGCAACGCGTCCCGTTTGGTGCCTAATTATCGTACTGATTGGTACGCTTGCTTGGCACCGATGATCACCGACGTCAACCCGTTCATCTACTCGCACCCGATCGCGCCGGAGGACATCATCGACCGCGACGAGGAGACGGAGCAGCTGCTCGCCTCCGCCGTCGGCGGCCACTACGTCCGGCTGTACGCGCCGCGCAAGTACGGCAAGACGAGCCTCCTGCGCCGGGTCCTGCGCGACGCGGGTCGCCGGGAAGGGATGATCCCGATCCTCGTCGACCTGTACGGCGTGCTCTCGATCGCCGACGTGGCGATCCGGTTCGAACGCGCCTACGCGCGCCAGCTGAGGGGCAAAGTCCGGTCGCGCGTCGAGGAGTTCCTGCAGAGCACCGGGCTCGGGCTGTCGCTCGGTGCGCTCGGCGTGAGCGCGCGGCTGCAACTCGACCCGCGGACCGATCCGCTCCCCGCGCTGCACGCCCTGCTCGACCTCCCCCTCCGCCTCGAGGAGGGCGGCGGCTTTCGCGCGCTGATCGTCCTCGACGAGTTCCAGGACATCACGAAGGTCAAGCAGATGGACGCCCTCCTGCGCAGCCACATCCAGTTCCAGGGCGAGGTGGCGTCGTTCGTCTTCGCCGGCTCGGAGCCGGGGCTGATGCGCGAGCTGTTCGAGGACCGCGAGCGCCCGCTGTACGGGCAGGCGGTGCCGCTCCGGCTCGAACGGCTCGCGGACGCGGACATCGCCGCCTACATCGTGGACCGCTTCCGCGTGACGGGGCGGAGCGTCGGTGACGCGCTCAACCCGCTCGTCGCGGTCGCGCGCGGGCATCCGCAGCGCGCGATGCTCCTCGCCTACCGACTCTGGGCCGCGACCGAGCCCGGAGGAACCGCCGAGCTCGGCGACTGGACGCGCGCTCATGCAGCCGCGCTCGCCGAGCTGCAGCCCGAGTTCGACGCGAACTGGCGGCGGCTCTCGACGAGCGCGCAGAAGGCGCTGCGCGCGGTGGTCGCCGGCGGCGGCTCGCCGTTCCAGCGGCGCGTGCTCGAGCAGCTCGACCTGCCGAAGAGCACCGCCCGCGCTGCGCTCCAGTCGCTGGTCGCGAACGCGACCGTGGAGCAGAAGGACGACGACTACGTGATCATCGACCCGCTGTTCGCCGAATGGATCGCGAACCTGCGCGAGACGTCGGGCGAGGTGTGAGGGTCACGCCCGAACGTTCCGCAGCGCGCCCCGGGTCGGCTGGTCGCCCAGCACCGGCTGATACCCCGCGAAGCTCGATTCGAGCACGCCTTCGCCGCCGGTCAGCCCCGGTAGCTGCCGCTGCAGGTCCTGCACCCGTGCCGCCGGCACGACCGTCTCGATCACCGACAGCTCACCCTGTACTGCCGGCGCCTCGATGCCGGCGCCGAGCCGCGTCACTGCCCTCACGACGGCGCGCAGCGTGCCGGTCGGGATCTCGAGCGTGACTCTGAGCGTCGGCTCGCACACGACCGTCCCGGCGCGCTCGAGCGCCTGCATGAGGACCTGCGGCGTGAGCTTTCGGAAGTCGGCGGCCGTGCTCAGCGGTCCGCGTCTGGACGGCGGCCCGTCAGGGACGCTGTAGGTGCACTTGGTCATCGTCACGACACAGTCGGTGATCTCCCAGCCGAAGAGCCCTTCCCGTAGCGTCTGCCGGACGTAGGCCTCCATGTGCTCGGTGAAGCTGCCGAGCGTCTTGTAGAGATACAGCGGGACCGTGCGAGGGTCGACGTCGAGTCGGAACTCGACTCCGCGGCCGGCGGGTGCGGGCGCGACGCGCAGCCCGATCGTGGCGAGAAACGGATTCGTCGGGGCGTGGAGAAGCTCAATCGCCTCGCCGGTCGCGATCGGTCGCTCGATGTAGATCGGCGTCGTCTCCCGGAACGTCACCTCGAGCGCGTACTCGTCTGCGAGCGTCGCCTCGATCACCTCCTTCTGCACCTCGCCGTAGAGCGAGACGGAGATCTCCGCGCGGGCGTCGTCCTGCCGGACGTCGATCAGCGGATCCTGCTCGGCAAGCTGCGCGAGCGCCTCGCGAAGCCGCGTCCCGTCCGCGTCGTCCCGGGGGACGACCACCGCCTCGAGCGTCGGCGGCGGGAACTGACGATCCGTGCCCGCCGGCTCGACGTCTCCGATCCGGTCGCCGATCTCGATCGCCCTGAGCCCCCAGACCTGCGCGACGGCGCCGGCGGAGACGGACGGCCGTTGCGCGGCCTGCCCGCTCTCGAAGACGGCGATCGAGGTGACCTTGCCTTCGAGTTCGCGACCGAAACGCAACTTGTCGCGCGTCCGCATCGTCCCCGAGAACATCCGCACGTACGCGATCTTCTCGCCGCTCGCGCCCCGTTCGATCTTGAAGACCCGGGCCGAGACCGGCCCGTCGGGATCGCCCGCCGCAGCCGGAAGGAGCTCGGCGACGCCGCTCGTCAACGACCCGACGCCCGCGCCCGTGATCGCGGACCCGAAGAACACGGGATGCAGGACTGCGTGCTTCGTCAGCCGCGCCAGTCCTCGACGAAGCCGGCGAGCCGGGATGCCGGCCTCGTTCTCCACGTACGCCTCGAGGATCCTCTCGTCGTTCTCCGCCAGCAGCGCCGTCAGCCGCGCGCGGAAGTCGGGATCCTGGTCGTCGGAGGCGGCGAAGGACGCGGCGCGTGTCCCCGCGTCGCGGACGGTTCCCATCGCGATCACGTCGGCCGTCAAACGCTCGGACACCTCCCTCACGACACGCTCGTCACTCGCTCCCGCGCGGTCGATCTTGTTGACGAAGAGGACCGTCGGGATCCGCAGGCGCTGCAGCGCGCGCATCAGGATCCGGGTCTGCGGCTGCACGCCCTCGACTGCGGAGATGACGAGCACCGCGCCGTCGAGGACGCTCAGCACACGCTCCACCTCGGCGATGAAGTCGGGATGACCCGGCGTGTCGATCAGGTTGACGTGCACGTCGTGGAGCGCGAACGACGCGACGGCCGACTTGATCGTGATCCCGCGCCGGCGCTCCAGCATCAGCGAGTCGGTCTGCGTCGTGCCCTGGTCGACGCTTCCGACGTCGTCGATGACACCGGCCTCGTACAACAGCCGCTCGGTGAGAGTGGTCTTACCGGCGTCTACATGCGCCAGGATCCCAAGGTTCAGCTCTTTCTTCGCCACGCGTCATACCCTCCGAATAGGTCGCAAAGCCCTTCGTGATGGACATGAACGCGTGGCGCATCTCAGCTCCTTGGTCGATCGGCGCCGACTGAACTACGGTGAATCATAGGCCTCGTACGCCGTCTGGCGCGACCGGCTTGCGCCGGTCGCGCGCTTCTCCGCCGCAGCTAGGCGGAGGGCTGGACGATGATCAGCGAGTTTCCGTCCGGGTCGCGGAGCCAGAACTTCGGCGGCACGGGCCCGCCCCACCGCGCGACCTCGTCGTCGACGTCGACCCCGGCCGCCTTCAACGCGGCGTGATCCGCGTCGACGTCCGACGTATCGAGGCAGATCCCCGTCTGGCTGCCTCCTGCCTCGGTTCCCTCCGGCGGGGGCGCGAGTGCGATCGTCGTCGCGGCGCCCGGTAGCGCGACCTCGACCCAGCGCCCCGCGTCGCCCATCGGGACGTCGACGACCTTCTCGAAGCCGAGCCTGTCGACGTAGAAGTCGATCGCACGGTCGGTGTCGGAGACGGTGACACAGACACGGCCGACCTGCGTGAGGTTCAGCCTGGACTTGACCTTGGACATCGGAGCCTCCCTGCTCGTCGTGGTTACCCCTTGGACGGCGGAGGCCGGCGAAACTCATCGCGGGGCGGGCGCTTAACGCTGCGGCGGCGCCGCGGTAAGGCGACAGTTCGGCAGATGCTGCTCGGCGAGCCGGAGCAGGAGCGCATGCAGCTCGCGCCGTTCGCTCTCGTCGAGGGAGGCGAGGAACTCGTTTTCGAGGCGCTTCGAGAGCCGCCGGAGACGATCGAGTGTCTTCCGCCCGGCCGGCGTGATCTGGACGATCTGCCGGCGGCGGTCTGCGGGATCACGGCGCCGCTCGATCAGAGCCGCCTCTTCGAGCTCGTCGAGCAGCCCGACAAGTTGTCCCTT
>JABFWJ010000057.1 GCA_013362295.1 Thermoleophilia bacterium | reverse complement strand
ATTCTCCGACACACGTGTCCACTTCAAGTGGGACGTGGGCAACGAACCAGGCCTGACGGTGCAGAGCGGCGACACCGTCACGCTCGAGTCGCGGGACGTCAGCGACAATCAGCTCGGCCCGAGCTCCACGGCGCGGGACATCGAGTCGCTCGACTGGGATCGCGTCTATCCGCTCGCCGGGCCGATCGCGGTTGCGGACGCGGAGCCCGGCGACACACTCGCGGTCGAGATCCTCGAGCTGCGCACGAAGGACTGGGGTTGGACGGCGATCATTCCCGGCCTCGGCCTCCTGCCTGACGACTTCGCGTCGGCGTACCTGCGCGTGTTCGACCTCACCGACGGCGAGCACGCGTACCTCCGAGAGGACGTCGCGATCCCGATCGAGCCGTTCTTCGGGACGATGGGCGTCTGCCCGAGCGGCGCCAAGGAGCAGGCAGTGATGCCGCCGGGCACGTTCGGCGGCAACATGGACACCCGACAGCTCGTCCAGGGGACGACGCTGTACCTCCCCGTGGAGGTCGACGGTGCGCTCTTCTCGTGCGGCGACGCCCATGCGGCCCAGGGGGACGGTGAGGTGTGCGTCACCGGGATCGAGACTCCGATCGGCGCAACGCTCCGCTTCACGCTCGAGAAGGGGCGCCGGATCCCCGCGCCGCAGTTCCAGACGAGCGGGCCGCTCGCGCCGCACGCGAATCGCGGTGCGTGGTACGGCACGACGGGCGTGGGTCCGGATCTCTACACAGGTGCGCAGGAAGCGGTTCGCGCGATGATCGAGTACATCTCCGCGCGCTCGGGGCTTTCGGCGGAGGATGCGTACGTGCTCGCAAGCCTGTGCGTCGACCTGAAGATCTCCGAGATCGTCGACGCGGGGCAGTACGTGGTCAGCGCCCTGCTGCCTCTGAACGTGTTCGCGGCGCGGTAAACACCAGCGCAACGCTGTACGTTCCGGAGCTGTGGGCACGGATCGTTACGGGCTCGAGCTGCTCCGCGAGCTGGTCGAGCTCGAGTCTCCGACCGGCGAGACCGGCCGGCTGCGCGAGCGGATGGCGGCGGAGCTGCGAGCGCTGGGCGGCGACGTCGCGGTCGAGGGCGAGCATCTGCGCGCGGACTTCCCGGGCGACGGTGCGCCGCTCCTCCTCCTCGGCCATGTCGACACCGTCTGGCCGCGCGGAACGCTCGCGAGCATGCCGTGGCGCGTCGACCGCGAACGAGCCTACGGCCCGGGCTGCTACGACATGAAGGGCGGTCTGGTCGTGATGCTCGAAGCGATCCGGACCGCGAAAACCGATCGCGCTCTCCGCGTCGTGTTGACCGCCGACGAGGAGATCGGCAGTCCCACCGCGCACGACGTGCTCGAGCAGGCGACGCGCGGCGCGGCCGCAGCGTTCGTCTGCGAGCCGCCGACCTCGCGCGGTCATCTGAAGACGGCGCGACGAGGCCTCGGCCGTTTCACGCTCCGGGTCTCGGGCCGCGCAGCCCACGACGCCGAGGCCGGGCGCGGCGTGAGCGCAATCGAAGAGCTCGCGCGGCTGACGCTGCGCCTGCACGCCCTCAACGACGCGTCGCGCGGCGTCTCGCTCAACGTCGGTGTCGTCTCGGGCGGCACGCGGGAGAACGTCGTCGCGGCCGAGGCAATCGCGCTCCTCGACGTTCGGGTGGCCACGGTCGCGGAGCGCGAGCGCATCGACGGGATCCTGCACGAGCTGCGCCCGGAGAAGGCGGGCGCGACGATCGACGTCACCGGCCGCTGGACTCGCCCGCCGCTCGAGCGATCGGCCGGCGCAGGCGTGCTCTTCGAGCGTGCGCGCGAGCACGGACGGGCACTTGGGCTCGAGCTGCGCGAGGCGGGGGTCGCGGGCGGCTCGGACGGCAACCTCGTCGGAGCACTCGGTGTGCCGGTGCTGGACGGGCTCGGCGCCGAGGGCGGCGGCGCGCATGCGGCCGGCGAGCACGTGGTCGTCGAATCGCTCGCGGTGCGGTCCGAGCTGCTGGCGTTGATCTTGCGCGACCCTGGGCTCTAGCCCTATCGTGACCGTCGTCACGTTCTGGAAGGGGGGTATGCGCATGGCCTCTCAGGCAGACGAGCGCACGATGATCTCCGAACGGGTCGCACCCGGGATGTTGCCACGGGTCCTGGGCTCGTTCGACATGACGATCATCTTCGTCGCGATCGTCCTGTTCATCGTCAACGCGTCGGCGATCCAGCAGGCCCACCAGGCCGCGTACACGTACTGGATCCTCGGCTTCCTGCTGTTCCTCGTCCCGGGCGCTCTGGTCACCGCACAGCTCGGCCAGATGTTCCCGCAGGAGGGCTCGCTCTACGTCTGGACGCAGAAGGCGCTCGGCCCGTTCTGGGGTTTCTTCGCCGGCTTCTGCGCGTGGTGGCCGGGCATCCTCGTGATGGTCGCGACGGGAGACGCGGTCGTCACGATCTGGCAGTTCGTCGACAAGGGCGGCTTGCCGAAGGCGTGGGAGCAGGGCCTCGTGATCCTCGCCGTGCTCTGGTTCTCGGCGTTCATGTCGACGTTGCGGCTGCGCATGACGCAGTCGTACGCGAACTGGGCGGTCGTCTTCTACGGCGCGGCGATCTTCGTGATCGGCCTTGCCGGCATCCTCTACCTGACGGGTTCCGGACGGTCGGCGACCGGCGGCTGGGGCACCGCGTCGAACTGGAGCATCCACTCGGGACAGTGGACGTGGTTCGGCTTCGTGATCCTCGCGCTGCTCGGGATCGAGGTGCCCCTGAACATGGGCGTCGAGATCGTGCACATGAGGTCGATCAAGCGGTATCTCTTCTGGGGCTCGCTCGTCGTCATGTTCGCGTACCTGTGGGCGACGCTCGGCGCGATGCTCGCGCTGCCCGCGTCGAAGAGCGTGGGCTCGACGACCGACATCCTGCAGGCCGTCCAGGTCGGCTTCTGGGGCTCGCATGTATTCGCGGTCCTGATCGGGCTCGTGCTGATCTGGTTCTTCGTCTCGAACACCGTCGTCTACAACTACTCGTTCTCGCGGCTGCTGTTCGTCTCCGGGCTGGAGCAGCGGATGCCGGCGAAGCTCGGCACGGTCGACGCGAAGACGAAGGTCCCGGTCTACGCGATCCTCACGCAGACGGTGCTCTCGTCGCTCTTCGTGATCGCCGTCTTCAACCCGTGGGTCGGCGGCGGCAACAACCAGCGCGCCTACTGGCTCTTCCAGGCGGCGGTGACCGTCATCTGGTGCATCTCGATGGTGCTCCTGTTCGCCGACATCTTCCTCGTGCGGCGCGCCTTCCCGGCGAGGTTCGACGAGGTCCGGGCGGCGCATCCCTATCTGCTCTATGCCTCCGGCGTGGTCGGGATGCTCGCGTCGGCGTTCGGCGCGTACGTCACCTTCCGCAGCCCGTGGACAAGCCTCTTCAGCGTCACGCACTGGCGGATCTGGCTCGGGGCGCTGTGCATCGTCTCGGTGGCCGCCGCTGTCGCGATCTACGCGATCAGCGAGTACCTCCACCGTCGCGAGCACCCGGCGGCGACGATGACGCCTGCGTGAACGCGCGGGACGTCGTGAAGCAAGCGGACGAGGCGGATCTCCGCCTCGTCCGCTTCCTCTGGTGCGGGAACGACGGGACCGTGCGCGCGAAGTCCTCGGCGCGGCACGGCCTGGAGGGGCGCCTCGAGGCGGGCATCGGCCTCACCGTCGCGATGCAGGCGATGAACGCGCTCGACCAGTTGCAGCCGATCGCGGACCTGGGGCCGGTCGGCGAGATCCGTCTCGTTCCCGACCTCGAGACGTTTCGCGTGCTTCCCTATGCACCGCGCACCGGGGCCGTCCTGACCGACCACGTCCAGCTCGACGGCGCCGCGGCGCCCGTGTGCCAGCGCAGCTTCCTGAAGCGGATGGAGGCGCGGCTCGCCGAGCGTGGGCTCGTCCTCCGCGCGTCGTTCGAGAACGAGTTTTCCCTCGCGACGCAGGTCGACGGCGCCTACGTCCCGATCGACTCCGCGCTCTGCTTCTCGACGATCGCCACGACCGCGGCGCAGGACTACGTCGACGAGCTCGCGGCGGCGCTCGAAGCGCAGCGGATCCCGCTCGAGCAGTACTACGCAGAGCTCGGGCACGGCCAGCAGGAGATCTCGACCGGCCACGCACCCGCGCTGCAGGCCGCGGACGAGCAGCTCCTCGTCCGGGAGACGATCCGCGGCGTCGCGGCGTGTCACGGTCTCGTCGCCTCACTCGCACCGAAGCCCTGGCCCGAGAACGCCGGCAACGGCGGGCACGTGCACTTCTCGCTCTGGGACGGCGACCGCAACCGCTTCTTCGACGGCTCGCGCCCCGACGGTCTCTCGGCCGAGGCGCGGTCGTTCATCGCCGGGGTGCTCGACCACCTTCCCGGGTTGTGCGGACTGGCCGCGCCGAGCTTCAACTCGTACCACCGGATCGTGCCGCACTACTGGGCGGGCGCGTTCGTCTGTTGGGGCTACGACAACCGCGAGGCGCCGGTCCGGGTCGCGTCGGTGTTTCGCGGCGCCGAGGAGGCCTCGACGAACGCCGAGCTGAAGGCGTGCGACGCGAGCTGCAACCCGTATCTCGCGCTCGGCGGCCTGCTGGCTGCCGGTCTCGACGGGATCGAGCGCGGGCTCGAGCCGCCCGAGCCGGTGGACGTCGACCCGGCGACGATCGCCGAGGACGAGCGCGCCCGCCGCGGGATCGTGCGCCTGCCCTCGACCCAGGCCGAGGCACTCGACGCGCTTGCGGCCGACGACCTGCTGAGCGGCTCGCTCGGGCCGATCCTCAGAGATGCGTACCTCGCCGTCCGGCGTTCCGAGTGGGCGGCCTACTCCGCGGGAGACGCGGCATTCGAGCAGCAGGGTCACTTCGCGAAGTACTGAGCGGCATTCCGCTCGTCGACCAGCACGCGCACGGCATCCTTCGGGCCGCCCCCGCGTCGCTCGACGAGTTCCGCGGCCTCTTCACCGAGAGCCCCGATCCGGAGCAGTGGCCGCACGTCGCCACGGGCGTCACCTACCGGCGTGCGATCCGTGTGCTCGCGGAGCAGCTCGGCTGCGAGCCGGACGAGCGCGCCGTCTATGCGCACCGGCTCGCGGCCGATCCGGCGGAGTACGCCTCCGGACTGCTGCGCGCCACGAACACCGAGTTGCTGCTGATCGACGACGGCTATCCGCCGCCGGCGCTGGGGACGAGCGCGGCCGAGCTGGGCGAGCTCGCCGGCTGCCGTGCGCTGGAGGTGCTGCGGCTCGAGACGCGCGGCGCGCAGGCCGCCGCCGAGACCGCGACCGCACGGGAACGCGGCTACGCCGCGCTGAAGACGATCGCCGCCTACCGCGGCGGGCTCGATCGGGTGTCCGAGGACGTCGTCGCGGCCCTCACGGCGAACGAGGCGACGGGGGACCCGCTGCCCGTCCAGGTGCATTGTGGCTTCGGCGACTCCGATCTCCATCTCTGGCGCGCCGATCCGAGCTACCTCAAGCCGCTCGTCGAACGCTTCCGCAAGACGTCGTTCGTCTTGCTGCACTGCTATCCGTTCGTGCGCGAGGCCGGCTGGCTCGCACATGTGTATCCGAACGTGTGGCTCGACCTCTCCCTCACGATTCCGCACGTCGCGCAGCCGCGACGTGCGATCGAGGAGGCCCTCGAGCTCGCGCCCGTTTCGAAGCTCCTGTACGCCTCCGACGCGGCGCGCACGCCGGAGCTCTACTTCCTCGCCGCTGCGTGGTGGCGCGACGGGCTCGCCGACGTCCTACCGGCGCTCGTCGGAGACGAGGCCGAGCAGGCGGCGCGGATGATCCTGCGCGAGAACGCCCTTGCGCTCTACTGAGGCAGCTGCTTGAGGGTCGCGCTCGCCAGCATCGCGGTGTGCGCTGCGGGGGCGGGCGGCTGGCAGTCCGGACCGCCGCTCCCCGTCGCACGCACGGAGGTGGCTGCGGCGGTGGCCGGACGCGAGATCGTGATCGCAGGCGGCTACCTCGCGGATGGGTCGACGACGGCGCGCGTCGACCTCTATGACCCGGTGCGCCGAAGGTGGCGCGCCGGCCCCGCGTTGCCGCGACCGCTCAACCACGCAGCCGCGGCGACACTCGACGGGAGCGCGGTGGTCGTCGGAGGCTACGCCGGCCCCGGCGAGCCGACGAGGACCGCGTTTCGCCTCGACCACAGCGTGTGGCGGCCTC
>JABFWJ010000137.1 GCA_013362295.1 Thermoleophilia bacterium | reverse complement strand
CGGCGGTCACATAACCGTCGACGTCGAAGGGCCTCCGTGCACGTGCGGCAGCGTCGGCTGCCTAGAGGCGCTGATCGGCTCTGGCGCGTTCGTCGCGGACGCGCTCGCCCGCGGCTCGACGTCGGCGGACCCGGAGGCGATCTTTGCCGCGGCGGCGGCGGGCGACGCCGCGGCGACGGCCGCCGTCGACCGGTTCACGCACGTCCTTTCGTGCGGCGTCGTCTCGCTGATCCACGTCTACGACCCCGACGTCGTCGTCCTGGGCGGCGGCCTCAGCACCTCTGCGTCCGTGTTCGTGGAGCGCGTCCAGCGGTTCGCGGACGAGCACGCCTGGACGCAGCCGAAGGGGCGCGTAACGGTGGCCGTGTCGGAGCTCGGCGACACGGCCGCCCTCTTCGGCGCCGCGGAGCTGGCCGCCGCATGAACCGGGATCTGCAGACGATGTCCGGCCTCGACGTCGCGGTCGACGCCGACGAGCTCGCGCTCGCGTTCGGCCCCGACGTCGTGCACCCGGAAGGCGAACGGCGCTCTCTCGGCGACGTGCGCGCCACGCTCGAAGACCCCGAGGCGTCAGGCCCCGAGCACCTGTACACGATCTACATGGACGTCTGTCGCGCGGCTGATCACGGGGCGCTCGTCGATCAGTCGCTGCTCTATGGCGCCGTCGTCTACAACCACGGCCTGATCGGACGGGAGCGGCTGCGCAGCCAGGGCCACCGTCACTCGTGCAAGCCGGGAACGGACCTGCGCTACTCGGAGGTCTACGAGTTTTGGACGGGGCACGGTCACGTCTACCTGCAGCAAGAATGCGGCCCGGTCGTCACGCGCGCGCTGCTCGTTCCCGTCGGCCCGGGGGACAAGGTGATCGTCCCTCTCGGCTGGGTACACCTGACCGTGGCGTCCACCGACGAGCCGCTCGCATTCGGCGCCTGGTGCGCGCGGGAGGGGAAGCTCGAGTACGACGAGCTGCGCGCGCTCGGCGGGCCGGCGCATTTCGTGCTCGCGAACGGCGACGTCGTCCCGAATCCCCGCTACACACAGGTGGCGGACGTCGAGGTCGTTGCACCACGCGACCTGCCGCTGCTCGACGTCCCGTACGAGCAGCCGATCTACCGCGCCTGGCGCGAAGAGCCCGGCCGCTTCGACTTTCTGCCGCAGCCTGAGCTCGTCGCGTGCGCTTGGGAGGAGCTCTGAGCGTGTACGACCGCTACCCGGTGCACGAGGTGACGTCGTCCGGCGACGACTGCCGCCAAGGCTGGCGCGACGCAGTCGCCGCGATCGCGGGGCGGGCCGGTCTGAGCTCACGGTGCGTCGTGGCCGTCGAGTGCTACCCGGGTGTGTACGTCGACGAGGTGCGTAACGCGTTCGAGGCGGGGCTCGCGCCGGACGTCGTGGTTGCGGCCCATGAAGCGTTTCTGCCGCAGGAGAAGCTCGAGCGCAGGCTCGCGCCCTACCTCGGCGACGATCCCGTCTTCGGGTTCATGTGCCCGTGGGGCCTCGAGCAGTTCTTCGCCGCCGACCGGCTCGAGGCACGCCGGCAACGCGTCGCCTCCGCGGCGGGAGTCGTGCTCGTTTACGGCACCGGCGCGTCGCTCGTCGCACCCGACGCGGACGTTCTCGTCTACGCCGACCTCACCCGCTGGGAGGTCCAGCAGCGGCAGCGCGCCCACACGATCGACAATCTCGGCGCCGGCAATGCGCGCGCGTCGGCGCGGCAGCTCTACAAGCGCGCGTACTTCGTCGACTGGCGCGCCGCCGACCGGCAACGCCTCGCGATCTTCGACCGCATCGACTTCTACCTCGACACGAACGTGCCCGACGCGCCGCGGCTCGTCGCCGGCGACCTGTACCGGCGCGCGCTCGAGCAGACCTCGCGCCGGCCCTTTCGACTCGTTCCGTTCTTCGACCCGGGGCCGTGGGGCGGCGAGTGGATGCGGCACCGCTTCGGGCTTCCGGCCGACACGCCGAACTACGCCTGGTGCTTCGACTGTGTCCCCGAGGAGAACAGCCTCCTGTTCGGATTCGGGTTGAACCGCATCCACTCGCCGGCGTTGCCGCTCGTCCACAGGCATCCCGACGCGCTCCTCGGACGACGCGTCCATGAGACGTTCGGCGCCGAGTTCCCGATTCGCTTCGACTTCCTCGACACGATGGGTGGCGGCAATCTCTCGCTGCAGGTCCACCCGCTCCGGCGCTACATGACCGAGAAGTTCGGCCTCTCCTACACGCAGGACGAGAGCTACTACCTGCTCGATGCGAAGCCGGGCGCGGTCGTCTACCTCGGGCTGAAGGAGCGCCCCGACCCGCGCGAGTTCGAGGAGGAGCTGCGCGCCGCGCAGGACGGTGGTCCCCCGTTCGCCGTCGAGCGGCACGTGCGCGCCTGGCCGAGCCGAAAGCACGACCACTTCTCCATCCCAGCCGGCACGATCCACTGCTCCGGGAGGGACAACGTCGTGCTCGAGATCAGCGCGACGCCGTACATCTTCACGTTCAAGCTCTGGGACTGGGCACGCCTTGGGCTCGACGGCAAGCCGCGGCCGATCCATCTCGAGCACGGTCTCGCGAACATCCAGTGGGATCGCACGACCGAGTGGGTCGCCAAGAACCTGATCAACCCCGTTCGCGAGGTGGCGACGTCGAACGGCGTCCGTGAGGAGACGACCGGCCTGCACCACTCGGAGTTCATCGAGACGCGTCGGCACTGGTTCACCTCCCCCGTCGCGCACGACACGCGCGGGACGCTCAACGTCCTCAACCTGGTCGAGGGGGAGACCGCGGTCGTCGAGAGCCCCGACGGTGCGTTCGAGCCGCTCACCGTGCACTACGCCGAAACGTTCGTCGTGCCCGCCTCAGTGGGTCGCTACCGAATTCGACCGGTCGAGCCGGCAGCGAAGCCGCTCGCGACGATCAAGGCGCTCGTGCGCGGCAGCGAGGAGGACGAATGATCCCGACACTCGACGACCTCGCGAGCGACCCGCTCCGCCACCGGTTCGACGACCACTTCAACCCGCCGGGGTTGACGAACTTCCTTGGCACGGCACAGGTCGATCACGATCTCGTCGCGGTCCGGAGTGTCAACTTCCCGCCGCTCGGGTCCGGCGACACGATCAGCGGCACGCTGTTCCTCGACGGGAGGCTCTTCCGCTCCTACGCCGCCGAGGTAACGGTTCGTTGGCGGCCGGACCGCGTCGTGCGCAGCGCGCGCGTCGGCGACCTCGAGCTCGAGACGGTGACCGTGTGCCCGCCCGGTGAGACCGCCGCAGTCGTCGAGCTGCGCGCGCGAAACCTCGGCGGCGCCGAGCGCAGCGTTCGCGTCGGGTTCTCGCTCGCGTCGGCGGTGACGCGGCGTGAGCGGTGGGGCGCCCCGGAGCCGCCGAGCGCGGCGAACGACGTCGACGTCGTCGACGACGCATTCGCCGGGGTCTGCCCTGCTTCGGGCGCTGCGTGCGTGCAGGGGATCGATCGCGCCGGGACGTGGCTCGCCGCGAACCTCGTCGAGACGACGCTGACGATCGCGCCGGGCGCGACGGAGCGGGTCGGCTGCGTGCAGGCGCTCGGAACGTCAGCCGGTGATGCCCGCGACGGCTTCCGGCGGCTCGTGCGTGACGTGCCCGGCGCGCTCGCCGGCTCCGAGCGGCTCTGGGCGCGCGAGCTGACGGAGGTGTTCGAGCCAGGTGCAGGCAGCTTCGCCGGGTCGCTCCCCGTGCTCGAGACCGAGTCGGAGGCGCTGCGGAAGCTGTACTGGCTCGGGCTCCTGGGCGTCCTCTTCATGCGCCGCGACAGCCCGCACAGTGCGCTCGGCCGCGCGTACGACACCCTGCTGCCGCGCTACTGGCACACCACGACGTTCATCTGGGACTACAGCCTCAGCTCCGTCGTGCACGCGCTGCTCGACGCGCCGACGATGCGACGGCAGCTCGAGCACTGGCTCAGCGTCGACGTGCTCGACCACTACGGCACCGAATGGCTGACCGGAGAGCCGATCGGCGTCTGGTACTCCGTCAACGACTACGCGCTCACGCGGCTCGTCCGCGATTACGTCCGCTTCACCGGAGAGGTCGGCTGGCTGGACACGGTGGGCGAGCACGTTCAGCACTGGGCGCGGCGCTGGCAGTCGTTGCGGCGCGGGCACGCGCTCGCCGACTACGGCGGCGTCGAGAACCTGCTCGAGTGCGTTAGCACCTATACGAACGAGGTCGCGAGCCTCAACGCCACGAACGTGTGGTGCCTCCGCGTCGCCGCCGAGGTCGCGGAGCAGCGCGGAGACGCCGCCGAGGCGGCGCGGCTGCGGGCGGAAGCCGCCGAGCTCGCGACCGCGGTCCTCGAGCTCTACGCCGGCGGCGGGCACTGGAACGCGCGCCGCCCCGACGGCACGCTCGTGCCGGTCAGGCACTGCTACGACTTTCAGACCACCGGCTACGTGCTCGCCGGCGAGCTCGGGGAGGAGCGACGCCGCGAGCTGGTCGAGTTCTTCGTGCGCGAGTTCCAGACGGAGACGTGGATGCGCGCGCTCGCGACCAGCGACCCCGACGCCGCCTTCAGCGTCCGCCCCGACCACCAGTGGAACGGCGCCTACACGGCGTGGCCGTCGGAGGCGGCGCTTGCGCTCTTTCGCCTCGGCGCCGACGACGTCGCTCTCGACTGGCTGTCCGGGCTCGCGCGCAGCGCGAACCAGGGCCCGTTCGCGCAGGCGCACTTCGTCGAGGGTCTCGTTCCCACCGGTTTCGACGGCGCGCCGAAATCGCCGCCGCAGTTTCCGTACCTGATCGACTGGGCGTGCTCGTCGTCCGGCTCGTTCGTCCAGCTCGTGCTCGAGGGCGTGTTCGGCGTCGATGTCTCGCTCACCGGCGAGGTGACCGCGCAGCCGCGCGTGGCGCGGCTCGATCCGGCTGCGCGGCTGCGCGGGCTCGTCGTCGCCGGTCGCACGTACGACGTCGACGCGAACGGGCTCGCGTGACCCGGTTGCTCCTTGAACGCGATGTGGCCATGCCGATGCGCGACGGCGTCGTGCTCCGCGCCGACGTCTGGCGCCCTGACACCGACGCGCGCGTTCCCGTGCTCCTGCAGCGGACGCCGTACGACAAGGCGTTGTGGCTGCTCGCTCACGCGCCGATCGAGCCGGGGCGCGCGGTCGAGGCGGGCTACGCGGTCGTGATCCAGGACGTGCGTGGCCGCTTCGCCTCCGACGGCTCGTTCGAGCCGTTCCGGCAAGAGCTTGCGGACGGCGTCGACTCCGTCGCCTGGGCCGCTTCGCAGCCGTGGGCCGACGGCTGGGTGGCGACCTACGGCGCGTCGTACGTCGGGGCGACGCAGCTGCTCGCCGCCGTCGGCGCGCCGCCCGCGCTCGGTGCATCCGTCCCGTGGGTCACCGCCAGCGAGTACTACGAGGGCTGGACGTACCAGGGCGGCGCGTTGCAGCTCGGGGTGGCACTGATGTGGGCGGTCGGCCTCGCGGGCGGCGAGGCGGCGCGGTCATTCCTCCTCGATCCGTGGCGCGCCTACGAGCGGCTCCCGGTCGCCGACCAGCCCGTGCTCCGCGAGTCCGCACCGTTCTTCTTCGAGTGGCTTGCGCATCCGGCGCGCGACTCCTACTGGCGCGAGTCTGCGATCGCGGATCACTACGCGGACGTGCGCACGCCGATGCTCCACGTCGGAGGCTGGAACGACATCTTCCTGAGCGGCACGCTGCGCAACTTCCGCGGCCTACGCGCCGCCGGTGTGCCGGGCCAGCGGCTGCTTGTCGGACCGTGGGCGCACGGGACGATGGGCGAGATGATCGGGGACGTCTCGTACGGCCCCGACGGGAGCCGCTGGACCATCGACTCGACGCAGCTGCACCTCGACTTCTTCGCCGAGGCGCGGCAGGGGCGCGAGGCCGCGCCCCCGATTCGCGTGTTTGTCCTCGGCGCGAATCGCTGGCGCGACGAGGACGACTGGCCGCCGCCGGACGTCACCGAGCGGCGGCTCTTCCTGCGTGCCGGGGGCGGCTTGACGTGGGACGCGCCGGGAGACGGCGAGGCGGTGTTGGAGTACACGTACGACCCTTCCAACCCGGTGCCGACCGCGGGCGGGCAGACGCTGCTGCCGGGCCACGAGATCTCGATCATGCTGGGGCAGCGCGACCAGGCGCAGGTGGACGCACGGCGAGACGTTCTCGTCGACCGCAGCGCCCCCCTCGAGCGGGAGCTGGAGATC
>JABFWJ010000437.1 GCA_013362295.1 Thermoleophilia bacterium | reverse complement strand
GATCTCACCTTCGCCGGGTTGGCCTGCGGGACGAGTTACGCGCTCGGAGTGGAGGCGTTCGACGCGGCCGGAAACACGTCGTCGCGGCAGTCCCTCACGGCGTCCACGACGCCGTGCCCGGACACGATCCCGCCGCAGGTGGCGTTGACGGCGCCGGCGGACGGCGCGACCGTCTCGGGAACCGTGCAGCTCGCGGCGAGCGCGTCCGATGCCGGCGGCGTCGCCTCGGTCCAGTTCACCGTCGACGGCGCCGCCGTCGGGGCTCCCGTCGCGACCGCGCCGTACACGCTCGGCTGGGACAGCATCGGCGCGACGAACGGGCCGCACACGCTCGGCGCCCGCGCGACCGACACGAGCGGGAACACCGCCGTTTCGGCGACGGTCACCGTGACGGTCCAGAACGCGTTCGACACGGCCAACGCTTTCAAGAAGGTCGCCGTCGGGCCTGGCTTCGTCGATGCCGCGCTGCACAGCGTCATCCGCACCGCGGCCGGTCGCGTGTACGTCTTCGCCGCCGACGACACCGCGGAGCGCAAGGCGACCGGGCCGGGCGTGATCCACGCCTACCGTGCAGACCAGCTCGGGATCCCAACCTCGTTCACCGAGGTCGACGCGGCAGACCGGCCGAGCGCGACGGGTGTCACGCACGTCGTCGGCTCGCCGGATGTGCGGTTGGCGTCGGACGGAACGGCGCACATGGTCTACACCGACGAGACGAACGCGACGCTCTGGTACGAGACGTTCTCGACGGCGACCGACACGTGGGGACCGCGCGTCAGTCTCGCAACCGGCGTCGACGTACCGCTGGTCGCGATCAAGCGGGAGACGTCGAACGCACTCGTGCTCGACAAGAACGACGTGCCGCACGTGGCGTACGCGGGCGGCGGCGTCGTCCAGTACCGCGACCGCGTCGGCGGCTCATGGAGCGCACCGGTCACGGTCTCGAGCGGCGGCACGCCGATCCACGTCGGGCTCGCGGCCGCCCCGGACGGGACGATCGACCTGTCGTGGCTGCAGGGTGCGATCGCGCCGTCGTCGATCATGTTCGCGCAGCGTTCCGCGCTGGGCTCGTGGTCGGCTCCCGAAACGGTGGCGAGCGGCGACGTGCTGGACAACGCGAACGCCGACCAGGGGCCGAGCGTCGCGTACTCCGCGACGAACGAGCCCTATGTCCTCTACGTCAGTGGAAAGCCGACTTCGGCGGTGCGCGTGCGGCACCGCGCCGGCGGAGCGTGGACGCTCGACGCCACGCCCGTCGACTTCTTTACGCACACGCCGCAGATCTACATGCAGGGAAACGACGTCTACGCCTTCCTCGGCCACGATGCGCAGATCCGCTTCGCGTACGCGTATCGCCTCGCCGGGCAGGCGTGGTCGCCGCTGACCGCGCTCACGTCGACGATCGACGGGACGCTCGACGGCTCGGCGTCGATCCGGTGGGACCCGCTGCACGAGACGAACGCGGGCGTCATCGACGCGACCTTCTTCGACGAGGACATGTTCAACGACAAGACGTACTTCCCCGAGGCCTACTACATGGCGGTCCTGCCGAGCGGCACGGGCGGCGTCGGAACTCCTCCAGGGCCGGCCGACACCACCGCGCCGACGGTGTCGGTCACGGCGCCGGCCGCGGGCGCGGCCGTCTCGGGCGCCGCGGTCGCGGTGTCGGCGGATGCCGCCGACAACGTCGGCGTCGTAGGCGTACAGTTCAAGCTCGACGGTGCGAACCTAGGGGCGGAGGACACCGCCGCCCCGTACGGCGCCGTGTGGGACTCCACCACGACGACGAATGGAGCGCACACGCTGACGGCGGTTGCGCGTGACGCGGCGGGCAACGCGACGACGGCCGGATCGGTGACCGTCACGGTTTCGAACGCGTCCGCTCCGCCGCCGGCTGCAGGCACCGTCCTCGTTGGCAACGCCGCGACGGAATCGAAGATCGACTCCAACGCGGCCGGTCAGGCCGAGGCGTTCAAGGCCAACGCCGCGACGAGCGGGTCGGTCTCGAGCCTGCGCATCTTCGTCGACGCGGGGTCGGCCGCGGGCAGCCTCGTCGTCGGTCTGTACTCGAACAACGCCGGGCATCCGGGCACGCTCCTGACGAGCGGGACGATCACTGCACCCGCCGCCGGTCAGAACAATTCGGTCCCGGTGGCGGCGGCAGCGGTGACGGCCGGCCAGACCTACTGGATCGCGATCCTCGGGCGCTCCGGTGTCGTCAAGTTCCGCGACCGCGGCGCGGTCGGGTCGGGGAACTCGGAGTGGAGCCTGCAGACGACGCTCACAAGCTTGCCGGTGACCTGGTCCCCGGGCACGTCGTTCACGGACGGTCTTCTTTCGGCGGTCGGATTGGGGTAGGGCGGGCCGACGAGAGTGCCGGGATGCGGTGCCGCCTCCCCCCGGCGGCGCCGCATCCCGTGACTCGGCAACTGTCCGATCGGGGGGTCCAGCGCTGTACTTGCACAGCCGTGCGACCGCTGCCACGCTGGGTGCGTGGATCTGCGGGCGGTTCGCGCACACTCGGCCGTCCTCCTCGTCGCGGTGGTCTCCCTGACGCTGCCCGGCGTGGCAGCGGCTCACGTCGCGCTCACGCCCGAGCGGGTCGCGCCCGGCTCGTTCACGCTCTTCACCGTGCTCTCGCCGAACGAGAGCGCCCAGCCCCTGACGGGGCTGCAACTGACGATCCCCCCAGGCCTGCTCGTCGACTCGGTCGCGGACTCGGCGGGTTTCACGACGAAGGTAGTCGAGGATCCGCAGCACCGCGTCGCCGGCCTCAGCTGGCAGGGAGGCAGCGTCGCTCCCGAGCGGCTCGCCCTGTTCCGTTTCTCCGGAACGCCGATCGCGAAGGGCGACTTGCAGCTGACGGGGATCCAGCATTTCGCAGACGGCTCGACCCGGCTGTGGCACAGCCCGCAGGTGACCGTCGCGAGCGACAGCACGTCGAGCCGCGACTCGCTCACGTTGGGAGTCGCGGCGGCCGCGCTCGCACTCTCGCTTCTCCTCGCGGCCGCGTTCGCGCTCGTGGTCTTGCGTGGGAGGAGGGCCGGGCGCTGAGGCGCCTGTCGCTTCCCTGCGCGCTGCTGGTCGCGGCGGTCTGGGCGCCGGCGGCATTCGCGCACGCGACGCTCGTGCGCGTCGACCCGCCGACCCAGAGCGTCGTCGCGCAGTCACCCGGACAGATCGTCCTCCACTTCAGCCAGCAGGTGACGCCGATCAGCAAGGGCACGGACGTCCTCGGATCGACCGGTGCGTCCTATGCGAGCGGAGCGGCACACCTCTCCGCGAAGGACGTGCGCGCGCTCGTGATCCCGCTCGCCCCGAACCTGCCGCGCGGCGATTACACGATCCGCTGGCGGGTCGCGTCCGCCGACGGTCACCTCGTCGGCGGAGTGTTCGCGATCGGCGTCGGCGCGGGCAGGCCGCCCCCGCAGCTCGAGACGACACAGGGTTCCTCGGTCGACTCGGCGCTGCTCGTCGCGCGCTTCCTCTACTTCATCGGGCTGCTCGTGCTGGTCGGCGGCGCGTTCGTGCGCGCCCTCGTCTTCGCGCCGGCCGTCCGCTTGCTCACGGGCGACGCGCGGGCCGAAGCCGAGGAGTCGGAGCGTACGGGCTTCGGCGTGCTCGCGTTCGCCGCCACCGCACTGCTCGTCGTCGGGGGCTGGGCAGCCGTCGTCAGGCAGGCGACGCAGGTGGCCGGCATCTCGTTCTGGGCGCCGCTCGAGGGACGCGGCCCGATCGTCGCACCGATCGGCGACACGCGCTTTGGCCGCGAGTTCGGTCACGCGATCAACGCGGCGACGGTGTTCTTCGTGCTGATCATGTGCGCCTATGCGCTCCGTCGCTGGCGCCCATCGGTGTACGCGGTCGCCGCGGTCGCAACGGTCGCGGGCGGCTGGGCGCTCGTCGGCCCGGGGCTTTCGGGCCACGCGGGCGATCCCGGCCGCGGCTGGCTCACCGTGGCGGTCGACGCTCTGCATCTCGCCGGCGCCTCGGTCTGGATCGGGGGCCTCGCGCATCTCTTCGTCGTCGCGGCTCCGGCGACCGCCGCGCTGCCGCCCGCGGAGCGGAGCCGCGTGCGACTCGTGATCGCGGAGCGCTTCTCGCGCATCGCGCTGGCGAGCGTCGCGCTCGTCGCGGTGACCGGAGTCGGCCGCGCCCTCTGGGAGCTCGGCGCCGTCTCGGAGATCTGGTCGACGCCGTACGGCAGGACGCTCGTCATCAAGACGGCGCTGCTCGGTGCGCTCGTCACCCTCGGCTACCTGAACCGCAGGGCGCTCACCGACTTCAGCGCGCTGCGCCGCCGCGTCGGGCTCGAGCTGTCGCTCCTCGTGACACTGACGGCGGCGGTCTCGCTGCTCACTGATCTCCCGCCGGCCAAGGACGACGCCGCGGCCCGAGGCACGGCGGCAACCGTGATCCAGCAGCCGGTACAGCGCCCCTGATGGCCAAGCCGAAGCAGAAGCCCTCGCCGAAGGCGCGCGCCGCCGCTGCGAGACGTCCCGAGCCGCCGCCTCCTCCGCCCGTCGAGCTGCCCGTCACGGCTCCGGTCGAACGCATGCCGCGACGCGGACTGCTGACCGCCGGGCTCGTCGTGGCGGGCTGCTTCGCGGCGACCGTGCTGCTGCTCAGCGGCTGGACGCCGGGTCCCGGCCTGCCGAAACCTCCGCGCTCCGTCACGCGCGCCGCGCCCGCGGCGCCCGCTCCACGGAAGGCGCGCACTCCGGCCAAGCCGCGGAAGGCGGTGAAGCGCGTCGCGCGGCCGCGCCCCAAGCCGTTGAGTGCCGCGGCGGATCTGTTTGCGGGCGAGTGCGGCTTCTGCCACACGCTTGCCGAAGCCGGGACGACGGGCCGTGCCGGCCCGAACCTCGACCAGTTGCGGCCGAGCCGTCAGCGTGTGCTCGCGGCGATCGCCGCGGGCGGACGGCGCACCGGCTTGATGCCGCCCGGCATCCTGACGGGTGCCGAAGCGCGGCAGGTCGCGAAGTACGTCGCACGGGTGACCCGCCGCTGACGCCGCCGAAGGAGCGGCGCACGATCACGGTCGTCTGCTGTCACGCCGGCGGCGAGATCGGCAACGTCGTCGTCGACGGAGTTGCGGCGCCGCCCGGCGAGACCGTGTTCGAGCAGATGCAGGCGCTGCAGCGCGACGACACCTTGCGGCGCTTCCTGTTGCGGGAGCCGCGCGGCTCGGTTGCCGAGCACGCGAACCTCGTCGTCCCCGCGACGCGACAGGACTGCGCGGCCGGCTACATCATCATGGAGCCGACGGAGTATCCCGCGATGTCGGGCTCGAACACGATCTGCGTCGCGACGGTGCTGCTGGAGACGGGGCGCGTGCCGATGCAAGAGCCCGAGACGACGCTCCGGCTCGAGGCGCCGGCCGGCGTGGTCGAGATCCGCGCGACGTGCCGCGACGGCCGCGTCGAGTCCGTCGAGCTTACGAACGTTCCTGCGTTCGCCGCGCAGCTCGGCGCGCCGGTCGAGGTCGAGGAGCTCGGGACGATCGCGGTCGACGTCGCGTTCGGCGGCATGTGGTATGCGATCGCCGATGCGTCCGAGCTCGGGTTCGCGATCGAGCCCCACGAGGCGCGCGACCTGTCACGCGCCGGGGAACTGATTCGCCACGCCGCGCGCGAGCAGCTGCCCTGTGTGCGCCCGGAGAACCCGGAGCTCGCGGGCGTGAGCATCGTGCAGCTCGCCGCGCCCTGGCAGGGCGTCGGCGCGGTGACGAAGAACGCAGTCGTCGTCGCGCCCGGACGGCTCGACCGCTCGGCGACCGGGACGGGGCTCTCCGCCCGCATGGCGGTCTTGCACGCGCGCGGGCTGATGCGCGTCGGCGACACGATGACGCACGCATCGGCGATCGGCTCGACGTTCGACGGTCGGATCGTCGCGGAGACGACCGTCGGGGATCGCCCGGCGATCGTCCCGGCGATCCGCGGCAGCGCGTGGATCACCGGCACCGCCGAGCTCTACGTCGACCCCGACGATCCGTTCCCGGAGGGCTACCTGCTCTCCGACACGTGGCCGGGCGACGACACCCAGTGAGCCTCGACGCGGGCGAGCGCCTGCGCGACGGTCGCGCCGTAGGTCGGCTCGCCGAGGAGCATCGAGGCGAGCTCGTTCGCCTCGCGGATCACGAGCTCGCGCTGCGTGTCGATCTGGCCGAGCGCGACGAAGAGCTCTGTGTGCGCGTGT
>JABFWJ010000471.1 GCA_013362295.1 Thermoleophilia bacterium | reverse complement strand
CGAGCTCGAGCGCGCGGAAGACGGGCGACGCGGCGGCCAGGGGGAAAAAGGCGCTGAAGCGGTCGTGGACGTAGCGGGGCTCGATCAGCTCGCCGGAGCGGACCGCGCCGCCCGGTTCCCGTTCGGCTTCGAGGACGACGACCGACCAGCCCGCGTCGGCGAGCACGTTCGCCGCGACGAGGCCGTTGTGGCCTGCGCCGACGATCACCGCGTCAGGCGGCATCCGGGAGATCTGCCATCGTTGCCAGCAATGTGAACAGTTCGGCGGAGATCATCTACGGGGAGGCGATCCGGGCGCTCGAGCAGCAGGAGGCGAACCTGGACGGCCTGCGCCTGCGCACGGGCACGCTCCTCGCCGCCGTCTCGTTGATCACGGCGTTCCTCGGCCCCCAGGCGATCGGCCGCCACGACGGGACGCTCGACTGGACGGGCTGGACCGCGGTCGCGTTCTTCCTCGGCAGCGCACTCGGCGGCCTCGTGATCCTCTGGCCGTGGACCTGGTCGTTCGTGGTCTCGCCGACGACGCTGATCGAGGATCATCTCGAAGTGGAGCAGCCCGCGTCCGCGGACGATCTCGCCGTGTACCTGTCGCTCATCCACGATGAGAACTGGAACACGAACGAGACGCGGCTCGAAGGGCTGTTCTGGGCCTTTCGGGCCGCTACCCTGTGTCTGGCAGCGGAGGTCGTCGCATGGCTCATCTCATTGACACTCGCCTGAAGTCCGGCACGTTGAAAGCACAGGGCCCCAAGTCGGGCAGCACGGGGAACGGACCGCGCAACCCCACGAAGCCTGAGAAGCGCGGCTGAAAAAAGCGGCTGAGCAGGGTCTAGCGCACGTTACAAGCGCAGGCGCGCCGCCGCATCAGTAGGGCAAAACCGGTGTCACAAGCTCTTGGTATGCTCCGGACCGGTGGAGCCTGAACGGTCGACGTTCTCACTCGCCGGCGCCGGCAGCGTGCTCATCGGGTTCACGGCAGCGTGCATCGTCGTGGGCGCGTTGATCGGCTGGGCGATCGGGAAGGTCGGCTACGGGCTCGCCTTCGGCTCCGTCGTCGGGATCCCCGTCGGCGTCGCCGCCACCGTGATCAAGTACCGCAACATGTAGTCAGAAGCAGCACCGTTGCCTGCCTGGACTGAACCCCGCACAGCGCCGCCCGCCTTGCTGCCCGCCGTCGCGGGAGGGATCGTCGTGGCCGTCGCACTGCCGATCTTCCTGCTCGCCGGCTGGCGCGTCACCGGTTGGGCGATCGGCGCCGTGCTCTGGCTCGGCTCGGAGGCGCTCGGCTGGGTGCTGACGCACCTGCAAAGGCGGACGGGTAACCTCGCCGCCGCAGGCGTGGTCGCATTCGGCATGCTCTTCCGTGCAGTAGGCGTGATGGTGGTGGTGTTCGCCGTCGCAGTGTCCGACAAATGGCTCGGGCTCGCGGCTGCGTTGACCTATGCCGCCGGCTATTCGGCCGCCCTCGGCCTGCAGCTGGTGGCCTACTACACGGGGCCGAAGGCGGGGGCGACGGCATGAGGCGCGCGCTGCTCCTCCTCGGCACGTTCGCACTGCTCGTTCCCGCGAACGCCTTCGCGCGCGGCGAGTTCGACCCGACGACCGAGTTCGAGCAGCACGAATGGATTCCCATCCACCTCGGGCCGCTCAACCTTTCGATCACCAAGGCGGTTGCGTACCTGATGCTCGGCACGGTGCTCACGATCGCCTTCGGGCTCTTCTTCATGCGCTCGAAAGCTGCTCGCGTGCCCGGCCGCAAGGAGACCGTCGGCGAGCTGGTCTACGACGTCGCGCAGACCCAGGTCGCGGAGCAAGGCCTCCCGCACAAGGCGATCGGCCGCTGGTTCCCGTACGTCGCGACGCTGATGCTCTTCATCTTCATCGTCAACTTCCTCGGGTTCATCCCGCTGCCGCTGACCGGTGAGACGTGGCACGGCATCCCGGTCTGGGGCATCTATGCCGCCACGAGCTCCATCTCCGTGACGCTCGCCCTCGCGTTGCTCACGTTCGTCTTCACCCACGTCGAAGGCATTCGCTGGAACGGACCGACGCGTTACTTCAAGAGCTGGATCCCCGAAGCGCCGAAGCCGCTGCTCGCGCTGATCGTGCCGCTCGAGATCCTCGGACAGTTCATGCGCCTGATCTCGCTCTCCGTCCGTCTCTTCGCCAACATGCTGGCCGGCCACATCCTGATCCTCACGTTCATCGGGTTGATGTTCATCCTCGAGTCGGTCGTCCTCGCGGTCGTCGTCATCCCCGTCGCGACGGCCTTCTACCTGTTCGAGGTCGTGATCGTGGTCGGCATCCAGGCCTTCATCTTCGCTGCCCTGTCCGCCATCTACATCGGCTCGGCCATCGAGCCGGAGCACTGAACAGAGGAGGAAAACACCATGCTCGGCACCATCCTCGCCGCAACGAGCGGTGACGTCACGAAGGCCGGCAAGGCCGTCGGCCTCGCGCTCGGCGTCGGTCTCGGCGCGCTCGGCGCCGGCGTCGGCATCGGCAACATCTTCGGCTCGATGATCCAGTCGGTGGCCCGCCAGCCCGAGCTGCGCGGGGAGCTGCAGGGCATCCAGTGGCTCGGCTTTGCTTTGACCGAGGCGGTCGTGTTCTACGGCCTGCTCGGCTCTATCCTCGCGTACGTCCTGGTTTAAGAGAGAGGGGCTGAGACGATGCTCGCCGCCAACCCGCTGATCCAGGTCACGCCGGGCCTGATGATCTGGACGATCGTCTGCTTCGCGATCACCTTTTTCGTTCTGCGCAAGTACGCGTTCGGCCCGATCCAGCAGATGATCGATGCGCGGCGCCAGCGGATCGAGCAGGCGATCTCGGAGGCCGACAACGCGCGGAACCAGGCGCGCCAGCTGCTCGAGGAGCACAGGAAGCTGATCGGGCAGGCGAAGTCGGTAGCTGAGGAGATCCTCAGCGAGGCCCGCCGCGTCGCCGACGCGCAGCGTGAGCGCGTGCGCGTCGAGACCGAGGAGGACCGCCAGCGCCGCCTCGAGGAGACGCGGCGCCAGATCGAGCAGGCGGCGCACCAGGCGCTCGGGCAGATTCGCGAGGAGGTCGGCAGGCTCAGCCTGCTCGCCGCCGAGAAGATCACGCGCAAGTCGCTGACCGACGCCGACCAGCAGCGCCTGATCGACGAAGCGCTCGCCGAGATCGATTTTTCCGAGCTTGAAGGGAGCCGGTCGTAGCCCTCGCGCACCGCATCTATGCGCGCGCGCTCTTCGAGGCCGCCCAGGACCAGGGCAAGCTCGACGAGGTGCACGAGGAGCTGCAGCAGCTCCGGTCCGCCTTCGACGACACGCCCGACCTCGCCGGGCTGCTCGAGAACCCCGAGATCGAGTCGCGCCTGAAGGCCGACGTGCTGACGCAGGTCGCGCAGGGATCGGACGAGATCGTCGTCAATTTCCTGCGGCTGATCGCGGAGAAGGGGCGCGCGGCCGAGCTTGCGGACATCGTCGACGAGCTCGATGCGCTCGTCGCAGCCGAGCACCAGATCCTCGACGTCGAGCTGACGACCGCCACGGAGCTCAGCGACAAGGAGTTCGGACGGATCCTCGGACGAATCGAATCCGCCTCCGGCCGCAAGGTGCAGGCCGAGCGGAAAGTTGACCCGGACCTGATCGGAGGGATCGTCCTCCAGGCCGGATCGATGAGGCTCGACGCGAGCGTTCGCGGCCGCCTCGAACGACTACGCCACGACCTCGCCCACGCAAGGAGTTAGAGCAGAGATGAAGCTTCGCCCTGAAGAGATCACGTCGATCCTCCGCGAGCGGATCGAGAAGTTCGACGTCGAGACCGATCTCGCGGAGGTCGGCGCCGTGCTGCAGGTCGGTGACGGCATCGCGCGGGTCCACGGCCTCGAGAACTGCCTCGCGCTCGAGATGCTCGAGCTGGAGCACGGCGTCGTCGGCCTCGCGTTCAACCTCGAGGAGGACAACGTCGGCGCCGCGCTGTTCGGCGAGTGGGACAAGGTGAAGGAGGGGGAGCCGGTCCGACGCACGGGCAAGGTCGCCTCGGTTCCCGTCGGCGAGGCGCTGCTCGGCCGCGTCGTCGATCCGCTGGGCAACCCGCTCGACGGGCAGGGCCCGATCGAGGCAACCGAGACGCGCCCGGTCGAATGGAAGGCGCCGGGCGTCGTCCAGCGCCAGCCCGTGAAGGAGCCTCTCCAGACCGGCATCAAGGCGATCGACTCGATGACGAACGTCGGTCGCGGCCAGCGCGAGCTGATCATCGGCGACCGCTCCACCGGCAAGACGGCGATCGCGATCGACACGATCCTCAACCAGCACGACCAGGACGTGAAGTGCTTCTACGTCGCGATCGGCCAGAAGGCGTCCACCGTCGCGCAGGTCGTCGAGCGGCTGCGCGACGCGGGCGCGATGGAGTACACGACCGTCGTCGTCGCGGGCGCCGCGGAGGCTGCTCCGATCAAGTGGATGGCCCCGTTCGCCGGCTGCGCGATGGCGGAGTACTTCCTCTACAAGGGCGAGCACGCGCTCGTCATCTACGACGACCTCACCAAGCAGGCGGACGCGTACAGGCAGCTCTCGCTGCTGCTGCGCCGCCCGCCCGGCCGTGAGGCGTTCCCGGGCGACGTCTTCTACCTGCACTCGCGGCTGCTCGAGCGGGCGTGCAAGCTGAGCGACGAGCTCGGCGGCGGCTCGTTGACCGCGCTGCCGATCATCGAGACGCAGGCCGGCGACATCTCCGCCTACATCCCGACGAACGTGATCTCGATCACCGACGGCCAGATCTTCCTCCAGGCCGACCTCTTCTTCTCCGGCGTCCGCCCCGCCGTCAACGTCGGCACGTCGGTGTCGCGCGTCGGCTCGTCGGCGCAGACGAAGGCGATGAAGAAGGTCGCGGGACGCCTCCGTCTCGACCTCGCCCAGTACCGCGAGCTGGAGGCGTTTGCGCAGTTCGGCTCGGAGCTCGACCAGGCGACGCAATCGGCGCTGAACCGCGGGGAGAAGATGGTGGCGACGCTCAACCAGCCGCAGTACCAGCCGTGGCCGATGGAGGAGCAGGCGGTCGCCCTGTGGGCCGGCGTGAACGGCTACCTCGACGACATCCCGACCGAGGACATCCCGCGCTTCCAGGAGGAGGTGCGCGAGCACCTCCGCGCCGAGGAGTCGATTTACAAGTCGATCCGCGAGACCGGCGACCTCGCCGAAGACGTGGAGGAGACGCTGAAGAGCGAGGTCGAGAAGTTCAAGCAGCGCTTCCAGCCCTCGAGCGACGAACAGGGTGACCGTTAGATGGCCTCGACGCAGGACCTGAAGCGCCGCGTCCGTTCGATCACGAACACGCGCAAGGTGACGAAGGCGATGGAGCTCGTCGCGTCCGCCCGCCTGCGCCGGTCGCAGCAGCGCATCGAGTCGATGCGCCCGTACGCCGACCGGATGCTCGAGCTGATGGCCGGTGTCTCGAAGGCGGCGGGCGCCGTGCGCCTCCCGCTGCTGGAGCGGCGCGAGAACGTCGAGCACGTGGCGATCATCCCGATCACCGCCGACCGCGGACTCGCCGGCGGCTTCAACGCGCAGATCATCCGCCGCTCGCTCGCGCTGATGCGCGAGGTGCGCGCGGAGGGGCAGGAGGCGGTCTGGTTCAGCACGGGCCGGAAGGCCGCGTCGACGCTGCGCTTCCGGCGGATGAACGTCGCGCAGTCGTGGGTCGGCTTCAGCGAGCGGCCGTCCTACCACGACGCGCAGGCGGTCGCGCACGCGGTGGCCGAGGCGTTCGTCAACCGGGAGGTCGACCGCGTCGTGATCGTCTACAACGCGTTCGTGTCGGCGCTGGTCCAGAAGGTGACGGTGCGCGACCTGCTCCCGATCCCGCAGGAGATGCTCGAGGCGGCGGGGGAGGCGGAGCAAGACGCGACCGGGGGGACGCCGGACTTCATCTACGAGCCCGAGCCGGAGGAGATCCTGGCGCGGCTGCTCCCGGTGTACGTCGAGACCGAGCTCTACCGGGCGCTGCTCGAGTCCGCCGCGTCGGAGCAGGGTGCGCGCATGACGGCGATGCGCAACGCCTCCAAGGCCGCGGGCGAGCTGATCGACAACCTGACCCTCGCGATGAACCGCGCCCGCCAGGCGGAGATCACCCAGGAGATCCTCGAAGTCGTCGCCGGCGCCGACGCGCTGAGCGGCTGAAACCGAAGTGCTCGAATCTGGTTCGGCTGCGCCGAATCAGGTTCG
>JABFWJ010000310.1 GCA_013362295.1 Thermoleophilia bacterium | reverse complement strand
TTGGCCGGCTCGCGTTCACGCCCCTCGACGCCGCCGCGGTCGGCGCGGTCGCGGTCGTGCTCGTCGGCTGGGCGCGCGGCTCCGTCGACGCGCAGCAACTCGCCGGGGGCGGAGGCACGAGCGCGTTCCTGCTGCTCGTCCCGGCGCTGATCGTCTTCGCCGCCGCCGTGCTCTCGGCGAGGCTGCTCGCGCCCACGCTCCGCGCGCTCGGCCGTGCGGGCCGGCGCGGTCCGATCTCGCTGCGGCTGGCCGCGGCTTCGCTCGCCCGCAACCCGGGACACGCGGCGATCGCCGCCACGTTCCTGGTCGCGAGTCTCGGGCTCGCCCTGTTCGCGGTCGCGTATCGATCGACGCTGCTGCGCGGCCAGCACGACGAGGCCGCGTACGCGGTGCCCGCGTCGTACGTGCTGAGCGAGGACTTCGCGCAACTCGTCCCGGTGCTGCACGGCCCGCCGCCGCGCTCGTCGGCGCAGGTGCTGCGCCTGTCGGGCAACGTCGCGGCGGGGACGACGTTCACCTTCCTCGGGCTCGGATCGCTCAACCGGGTCGGCGGGTGGCGGCCGGACTTCTCGGCGCGACCTCTGTCCGAGCTGGGCGCAGCGATCGCACCGCACCGGAACACCTCACTGCACACGACTGCGCTGCCCGCAGGCCGCCGGTTCACCGTGCCGGTCACGACCCACGGCGACGACGTCGCGGTGCGCGCGATCTTCCGCTCGCCGCTCGACGACTACGAGAGCGTGCCGCTCGGCAAGACGAACGGCAGTCGCACCGTCCTGCTACGCGGACGGATCCCGTTCGCGCGCGCCTCGCTCGCGCAGATCGAGCTCGACCTGCTGAACGGCGGCCGCAACTCGGCGAACGCGGGGACGGGCGTGCAGCCGGCTGCCAAGGGCATCCTCACGTTCGGCAAGGCGCGTGTCGACGGACGGATCGTCCCGTCCGCGTTCGCGTCCTGGACCGGAACGGGCGGGATCAGCGGCACGGCCGCGAGACTCGGATATGTCCTCACGCCGGACCTGACCGGCAGGTTCCGCGCACGGCAGCCGACGGACGGGTCCGCGCTCCGCGTGCTCGCGACCCCGCACGTGGCGGCCGCCGCCGGGCCGCGCGGGATCATTCCGCTGCAGGTCGAGGGCGAGCAGATCCGGGCGCGTATCGTCGGAGTGCTCGAGCGCTTTCCCTCGATCCTCGGCGACGCCGTCGTCGCGGACCGCGTCACGGCCTCGACGACGCTCGACACGCGCTCGCCGGGGCTCGGTACGACGGACGAGCTCTGGCTGAACAGTGCGCAGCGGCCGCACGTCCCGCAACTCGTCGTGCAGTCGCGCGCCGACACGCTCGCGCGGCTGCAGGACGATCCGCTGGCGCGCGGTGCGTTGACCACGCTCGCCGGCACGGCCGCCGTCGCGCTGCTGCTCGCGCTCGTCGGACTATTGCTCGCGGTCGTCGGCGACGTGCGCGACGACCGCGGCGAGCTCTTCGACCTCGAGGCGCAGGGAGCGGCGCCCGCGACGATCCGCGCGCATCTGCGTCTGCGCGCACTGCTCGTGACCGCGTTCGGGATCCTCGGCGGGATCGCGCTCGGCGCGGTGCTCTCGGCGCTCGTGATCTCGCTCGTCTCGGTGACCGCGGGCGCGGCCGAGCCGGAGCCGCCGCTGCTACTGACGCTCGACCTGCCGCTGCTCGCCGGCGCGGCCGTTCTGTACGTCCTCCTCGCCGCGCTGCTCGTCGGCGCCGCGACCTCGCTGCGCGGCCGCGCACCGGCGCGAGCAGCCGAGGTGGCTGCATGACCGCGACTGCGATCGAGCTGCGCGACGTCTTCCGCGTCCACTCGACGCCGGAAGGGGATGCGGCTGCGCTGCAGGGTCTCTCGCTCCGCGTCGCGGACGGCGAGGTGCTGACCGTCCTCGGCCCGAGTGGCTCCGGCAAGTCGACGCTCCTGCGGCTGCTCGCCGGGCTCGACCGCCCCTCGGCCGGGCTCGTCCGCGTCTACGGCGAGGACGTCGGCAAGCTGCCGTCCCGCCGGCTTGCGCGCTACCGGTCGACGCTGCTCGGGTACGCCGACCAGCACTACGCGCGTGCGCTCGCACCCGAGTTGAGCGCACGCCAGCTCGTCGCGCTGCAGCTCGGCCTCCGCGGCGTGCCGAGCGCGCGGCGGCTCGCGCGCGCGGACGAGCTGCTCGAGCGTGTCGGGCTTGCGGCGAAGCGCGAACGCCGGCCGAGCGAGCTCTCCGGCGGAGAGCAGCAGCGGGTCGCGCTCTGCGCCGCGCTCGCGCACCGCCCGAAGGTGTTCCTGGCCGACGAGCCGACCGGCGAGCTCGATGCCGTGACCGCCGGCCAGGTGTACGCGATGCTCAACGAGCTCGTGCGCGAGCACGGGTGCACGACCGTGATCGTCAGCCACGACCCGGAGTCGGCGGGCATCGCCGATCGCATCGTGCGGATCCGCGACGGCCGGGTGTCCGAGGAATGGGCTCGCGACGGAGAGCAGAGCGACACGATCGTCGTCGGCCGCGGCGGCTGGCTGCGCCTGCCGGAGGAGCTGCTCCTGCGCGCCGGGATCGGCGCCAAGGCCACGGCCCGCTTCGACGCCGGCGCCGTCCTCGTCGAGCCCGCCGGCGAACCCGTCACGGCCACCGAACCCGATTTGCGCAGCAAACCGGATTCGAGCTCTTCCGGCCCACCGACCGCGGTCGTAAGCGGCCTCACGAAGCGCTTCGGCCAGACGACCGTTTTCGGCGACCTGAGCTTCGAGCTGCACCCCGGCCGGCTGCACGCCGTGACGGGCCCCTCCGGGTCCGGCAAGACGACGCTCCTGCACCTGCTCGCCGGCCTCGACCTTCCCGACGGCGGCTCGATCGAGGTCGAGGGGAGCGAGGTGACCGCACTCGACCGCACGGCCCGCGCGGCCCTGCGGCGGGCCAAGATCGCCTACGTCGGGCAGCAGTCCGGACTCGTGGCCCACCTGTCGGCGCTCGAGAACGTCGAGCTCGTGCTCGCGCTGCGCGGCTCCGGCGGAGGCGGGCCCGCGGCCTTCGCCCCCCTCGATGCCGTCGGCCTCGGGGAGCGCGCGACCCAGCGTGTGGCGCGCCTCTCGCAGGGCGAGCGCGCACGGGTCGCGATCGCCCGCGCGCTCGCCGCGAAGCCGAGGCTGCTGCTCGCCGACGAGCCCACCTCGCGGCTCGACGGCGCGAATGCGATCTCGGTCGCGATCCTCCTCGCGCGGCTCGCCCGCGAGACGGGCGCCGCGGTCGTCTGCGCGACGCACGATCCGCTCGTGATCGAGCAGGCAGACAGCCGGATCTCTCTTTCGTAGCTCCCCCCTTCGGGGGAGAAGCGCTACCCGAAGTCAACCGATTCCTACTGGGCGGTGGGGACTCTCGACGTACGCCAATCCACGATCTTCTCGCGCCTGCGCGGGCTGCTCGAGGTGACGCGCCTGGTGCGCACCGGGGAGGATCTCCCGGAGCTGCTGGCTGCGATCGCGCGGACGATCTCGGACTCGCTCGCCTTCCGGACGGTCGTGATCAACCTCTACCGGCGCGAGTGGAACGACTTCCTGGTGACGACGGTTCACGGCAGCGACGAGGCACGCGACGCCGTGCTCGGCCAGGTGCGGCAGGTCGGCGACTGGGATGCCCTGCTCGACCAGCGCTTCCTGCAGCGCGGCGCCTACCTGGTGCCGGAAGGCGAGTTCGACTGGGACAACCAGGTCGCCTCGTACAAACCCGACCTCCCCGCGAGCGACGACCCGAATGCATGGCATGCCGACGACGCCCTGTTCGCGCCCATGCGTGGTGCCGACGGGCAACTGCTCGGCATCCTCTCGGTCGACGAGCCGATTTCCGGACGCAGGCCGAGCGGCGACGAGATCGACGTGCTCGTCGCGGTTTCCCAGCACGCGGCGCTCGCCGTCGAGGCAGCCCAGGAGGCAGCGCGCGCGAAGGCCAACCGCGAGGCGCTCGAAAGCCTGCTCGCCGTCTCTGCGTCGTTGAACGAGATCTCCGACACCAACGAGCTCCTCCACCACGTGTGCACCGCGGTCTCCGAAGCGCTCGGCTTCGAGAAGGTCGCCGTGCAGCTGCTCGGCGACCATGGCGTCCACGAGACCGTCGCCGCAGTCGGGTTCGGCGCGAACGAGAACAGTGGCACGCCGATCACGGCGGACGAGCTGGAACGCCTCCTGCAGCCCGAGTTCGACATCTCGGGCTGCTATGTGATTCCGCACGACGAAGCGCGCAAGCGCCTGCCCGACAGGCCGCCGGGCTATCGCTCCCAGCGGGACGGGCGCGGCCCGCATGCGTGGAGCAACGACTGTCTCTTCGTCCCGCTCCAGGATCGACGTGGCCGCCGGATCGGCTACATCTGGGTGGACGATCCCCTCGACCGGCTCCATCCGGACGCCGAGCGCCTGCAGATCCTGCGCGCGTTCGCGAACCAAGCGACGACCGCGCTGGCGCAGGCGTCGCATCTCGTCGAGATCCAGAACGCGTACGAGTACCACCGCGCGCTGATCGACGCGTCGCCGGTCGGCATCGTCGACTTCGATCTCGACGGGCGCGTCCGCGCGTGGAACGCCGGCGCAACGGAGATCTTCGGGTGGACGGCCGACGAAGCGATCGGCCGGCTGAATCCGACGGTGCCGCAGGAGGATCTGGACTTCTTCCTCGACAACATGGCACGCATCCGGATGGGCGAGACGTCGCGCGACCTCGACGTGCGCCGCCTGCACCGCGACGGCTCGCTCATCGACGTCAGCATCTCCGCGGGCCCCGTCCGCGATGCGCACGGCGTGGTGATCGGCGCGATCGCGCTGATGATCGACGTGACGGCACGCAAGCGCTCCGAGCGCGCACTCGTCGCGAGCGAAGGCCGTAAGGACGCGCTGCTGCGCGCGTCGCTCGACTGCGCGGTGATCGTCGATCACGAGGGCCTGATCACCGAGGTCAACCCGGCCACCGAGGAGATCTTCGGCTGGACGCGGCCGGACGCGGTCGGCAAGCGCTTCCTCGACCTGGTCGTCGCTCCAGAGCATCGCGACGAGCTCGCGGAGGTGCTGACGACGGGCTCGAGTCCGCTGCTCGGCGCCCGGCTCGAGATCAAGGCTGTGCGCTCGGATCACCGCACCTTCCCCGCCGAGGTCGCGATCACGCGCGTCGACGCGCCTGGGCAGCTGCTCTTCGCGATCTCGCTCCGCGACGTCACGAAGCGCCGCGAGCGCGAGGAGCGCCTCCGCGAGGCGGAGGCGAAGTACCGCACGCTGGTCGAGCAGATCCCGCTCGCCACGTACATCAACGACACCGGCATGCCGGTTCGCACCCGCTACATGAGCCCGCAGATCGAACGGATGCTCGGGTTCCCGGTCTCAGACTGGCTGCGGCCGGACTTCTTCCTCAGCCGGCTCCATCCCGAGGACCGCGAGCGCGTCCTCGCCGCAATCCGTGAGACGCACGAGAACGGCCAGGACTTCCGCTGCGAGTACCGGCTGATCGATGTCGACGGCAACCCCGTCTGGGTGCTCGACGAGACGGTCGCCGTGCGGGACGAGGAGTACCGCCCTCTGTTCCTCCAGGGCTTCATGGTCGACGTGACCGAACGCCGCGCGCGAGTCGAGGACGAACGGCACGAGCTCGTCTCGGTCCTCGACTCGGACGGATAGACCCATCTAGCCGACCGCGGCGGCCCGCGCCGCTCCCTGCCGCCAGCTCGACCAGCCGCCCTCGTACGACAACACATCGCCGTCGCGCACCTCGAGGATGCGGTCCGCGATGCGGTCGAGGAAGTAGCGGTCGTGCGAGACGAAGATCGCGGTCCCCTCGAAGCGCTCGAGCGCGTCCTCGAGCATCTCGACGGATTCGATGTCGAGATGGTTCGTCGGCTCGTCGAGCAGCAGGCAATTCGCACCCTGCAGCATCAGCAGCAGGAGCTGCAGGCGCGTCCACTCGCCGCCCGAGAGCGACTCGAGCGGCCGCCGCACCTGCTCGTAGCTGAACAGGAACTTCATCAGCCGCGACACGGCCTCGCCCTCGGAGATCGGCGCCGCGCGCCGCACGAGCTCGAGCGGCGTCGCCTGCGGATCCTCGGGCCGCCGGTCCTGCTCGAGCCTCCCGAACCGGATCGACGGGCCCGCCTTCCGCTCCCCCTCGGTCGGTTGGAGCGCTCCGGCGAGCAGGCGCAGCAGCACCGACTTGCCGGCGCCGTTGTCGCCGACCACGCCGACACGCTCGCCGCGCAGCACGGTGAGGTCGACGCCGGCGAGGATCGGCCGCTCGC
>JABFWJ010000411.1 GCA_013362295.1 Thermoleophilia bacterium | reverse complement strand
CCCGGGCGTGGTCGCGGTGGTCGTGGTGTCGGTCGTGGCGGTGGTCGTGCCGGTCGTCGTGCTCTGGGTGCTCGTCGTGTCGGTCGCCGTGCTCGCCGTTCCGGCGGTCGGGGTCGTCGCGGTCCCGCCGCTGGACGTCGTCGTCGTCGTCGACGTCGACGTCGTCGTCGACGAAGTGGTGGTGGTCGTCGTCGAGGTCGTGCCGGTCGGCGAGGGCGAGGGAGCATTCGGATCGCCCGACTTCTGCTGCGAGGCCTTGGTCGGCGCTCCGTGCAGCTGCTCGGCGCGCTTCGGCGTGAGCGAGGGCCGGCCGGTCTGCACCGACGCGAGCTCGGCGACGCCGCCCTGCAGCGTTCCGCGCTCGCCCTTCTGGATCGGGCGATAGTCACCGTTCGGGAGCCAGACGTACGCGGCGCCCGCGGCTGCGCCGGCGGTCGCCAGGACGAGCGCGCCGCGGCGGACGGCGTGGCCCTCGGTGCGGTTCCACGCGCCCACGAAGACCGTCTTCCCGAGCTTCCAGAACGTGACCGCGAGGCCGAGGATCGGCAGCGCGAGCACGGACATCTGGATCACCGTGACGGCGGTCGCGACCCCCGACTCGTGGCCGAGCTTGCCCTTCTGCACCATGAACGAGTCCCAGGCGGTCGCGAGGATGCGCGGCACGTTGATCACGGTCACCCCGAGCAGGAACAGGAGCAGGGGGACGACGGTGAAGACGTAGAGCGTGACGGCGCCGCGCACCCACGGCTTCAGCATCGTCACCTCGTCGGGCGTCTCCGCCCTCGGATTCAGCGACTTCAGCGTCGGCTTGATCCGCGCGAACATGTCCGGCACGCCGGTGAGGTCGCTGACGATGTAGTAGCCGTCGAGCCTGATGAACGGCAAAAATTGGTGCAGCATCTCCATGATCTGCAGCGGCACGAGCAGCAGCAGCGGCTCCCAGCCGGTCAGGAAGTACGCGCCGAACGTCCCGAGCGTGAAGATGGTGTTGAAGTAGACGCCGCCGAGATCAGTGCGCAGCCGGCCGCCCTTGCCCAACCGGTAGGCGTCCGTGACGTCCGTGTAGAACGCCGGCCAGACGATGTAGATGCCGACGCCCATCTTTCCGGGGCGGGCGCCCCCGTACGCACACGCCGTGGCGTGGCCGCATTCGTGGAACGCGGCGCTGAGGATCACGAGTCCGAGCAGCAGCAGGATGAAGAGGGGGTCGTAGAGCGCGCCGCGCAGGCTCTGCGCGATCCCGTGGAAGAAGAAGAGCCAGCCGCACAGGCCGAAGAAGGCGCCGAGCACGGCCAGGACGACCGGCAAGAGGTAGAGCGGCTTGAAGACGGTCGTGATCGCGTTGACGACGCGCTCCGGCACGACGCCGGTCTTCATCCTCAGCGCGAGCAGAGGATCGGAGCGCTTGAGCTCCTGCGCGGCGCCGCCGGGAGCCTGCACCACGCCGAGCGGCACCAGCTTCTCCTCGACGAGCAGCTGCGCGCCCTCGGCGTCCAGCTCCCGGCCGAACTGCTCCGACGCCCGCTCGGCGATCTCGGCGTAGTCCCGGCGCCCGTCGACGGCCTCGGCGACGAGGTAGAGCAGCTCCGGCATCTGGACGACCTGGCCGTCCGCACGACGCGCGATGTACGGGGCCTCCTTGAACCCGGAGTCCTCGTACTCGCCGATCAGGTCGATGCCGTCGGCGAGGCGCGGCCGGCCGTCTCCGTTCGCGTCCTGCGGCGGCAAGACCTGCGTCTGCTCTGTATCGGACGGGGTCGTCGTGATGGCCGTCTCCCGGGTTCGAACGTGGAAAGAGATCCCGTTGGGGCGACCGGCGCCGCCCCAACGGGCCGAGCTACTAGTTGCTCTGCGTGACCTAGTTGCTCTGCGTGACCTAGTTGCTCTGTGTGATCGGTGCGTTCTGCGTTGCGTTCGCGTACGCGATCGAGTTGTCCGACAGGACGTTCGCGGCGACTGCCGCGTTGATCGGCGCAGCCAGGTTCGCGTTGATGAGCGACATGGCCGCCCGCTCAGGCAGCTCCTCGCCGGCGAGCGCGTTCAGCTCTTCGCGGGTCAGCTTGCGATATTCCTCAGCCATTGATCCTCCTGGTTGCCGGGGTCTAGTTGCCCTGGTTGATCGGGGTCGTCTGCGCGGCGTTCGCGAAGGCGGTCGCGTTGTCCGAGAGGACGTTCGCGGCCACGGCCGCGTTCACCGGGATTGCGATGTTCGCGTTGATCAGCGACATCGCCGCCCGCTCCGGCAGCTCCTCGCCGGCGAGCGCGCTGAGCTCCTCGCGTGAGACCTTGCGATACTCCTCGGTCATTCCGAGCCTCCTAGTTGGACTGCGTGATCGGTGCGTTCTGCGTCGCGTTCGCGTACGCAATCGAGTTGTCGCTCGCGACGTTCAACGCGGCGGCGAGGTTCACCGGTGCGGCGACGTTCGCGTTGATGAGCGACATGGCTGCACGCTCCGGCAGCTCCTCGCCGGCCATTGCGTTCAGCTCTTCGCGTGTGAGCTTGCGGTACTCCTCGGTCACGATGGGCCTCCTGATGAGCTCTGGGTCGGGTCGGTGGGGAAGAGGTAGTCCTCGCCCGGGACCGGAGGCAGCGGCTGGATCGGCGGGTGCAAGGTGGTCATCACCTCGCGCTCCGGCAGTTCCTCGCCCTTCTGCTTCTCCAGGTCCTCCTTCGTCACTTTGTCCTCGGCCATCTGCCTCCCTCCGAGGTTGACGTGCACGACGGCATTTACGTCCTTGAAAAGGTCGATGTCGTGTGCGCGCAGCTGGTTACGTAGCCTTGCAATTCGGCCTACAAACCCCACGTAGGGCTAACGGCGGAGGAACGTCCGGAGGTACGCCTAACGTGTGACGGTGAAGGTTCTCGGCATCGATCCAGGGATTGCTGCATGCGGGTACGGGATCGTCCAAGGAAGCGGAGGGCGCCTCAGGGCCACGTGTCACGGGTGGTGGCAGACGTCGCCCGCCGAGCACCTGGAGGCCCGCCTGTTGCGGATCTTCACGGGCGTCCGGGAGCTGATCGCGGAGCACGCGCCGGATGCCGTCGCCCTGGAGGAGTCGTACGTCGGCGCCGACGCCCGCATCGCACTCTCCGTCGGACAGGCGCGGGGAGCCGTCCTCGTCGCCGCGTCGTCCGTCGGCGTCGCCTGCGCTGAGTACGCGCCCGCGACCGTGAAGCAGTCTGTCTGCGGCAACGGCCGGGCGGACAAGGAGCAGGTCGGGAAGATGGTGAAAGCGATCCTCTCGCTCGACGAGGTGCCGCGGCCGAACCACGCCGCGGACGCGCTCGCGGTCGCGATCTGCCACGCGCTTGCCCCGCCGCTCCTCCGCATCGCCTGAAACCAAACTGCTCGAAATCTGGTTGCGCTGCGCGCAATCAGATTCGCTGGGAGTCTGTCCGGACGGAGGAGTCGTCCGGGACCGGCCGTACCGTTACGGGGATGACGAGGCGCGGGAGAGCGAGATGATCGCGCGGCTGCGGGGCCGCGCGGCCGGCCGTGCAGGCACGGGGCTCGTCGTCGACGTGAACGGCGTCGGCTACCTCGTACATGCGACGCCGTCGGTGCACCGCCTGGGCGACGGCGAGATCACGGTCGAAGTGCACACGGTCGTGCGCGAGGACGCGCTGCAGCTCTACGGCTTCGCGAGCGGCGAGGAGCGCGAGCTCTTCGAGCTGCTGCTCGGCGTCTCGGGTGTGGGGCCGAAGGTCGCGCTCGCGATCGTCTCGGGATCGACGCCGGCCGAGCTCCGTCGCGCGATCGCGCGCGACGACGTGAAGCGCTTCCAGGCGATCCCCGGCATCGGCTTGAAGACGGCACAGCGCGTCGTCCTCGAGTTGAAGGAGAAGCTTGCCTCTGTCGCTGACGCGACAACGCCTAGTGGGGAGCTGGTCGCCCGGGACGCTCTTGTCGGCCTGGGCTGGTCGCTCGTCGACGCCGAGCGCGCGCTGGCCGACGTCGACGAGTCGCTGTCCGTCGAGGAGCAGGTGCGCGCGGTGCTGCGGAGAGCGGCATGACGCAGTTCCTCGCGCCCGTGCAGGCGGACGCGGAGGAGGAGCTCGAGCGCTCGCTGCGCCCGCGCACGCTCGGCGACTTCGTCGGGCAGGAGCGCGTCAAGGAGCAGCTCGCGATCGCGCTCGAGGCGGCGAAGGCGCGCGGCGAGGCACTCGACCACGTCCTCCTCGCCGGCCCGCCCGGGCTCGGCAAGACGTCGCTGGCGCAGATCGTGCGCAACGAGCTCGGCGTCGGCATCCGTCAGGTCGCCGGGCCGGCGCTGGAGCGGAAGGGCGACATCGCGGCCATCCTCACGACGCTCGAGGCGCGCGACGTCCTCTTCGTCGACGAGATCCACCGCCTGAACCGCGCCGCCGAGGAGATCCTCTATCCGGCGCTCGAGGACTTCCGCCTCGACATCATCGTCGGCCAGGGGCCTGCCGCCCGCACGCTGACGCTCGACCTGCCGCCGTTCACGCTGATCGGCGCGACGACGCGCACCGGCCTCCTGACGACCCCGCTGCGCGACCGCTTCGGGCTCACCTTTCGCCTCGACCTCTATACGGCGGACGAGCTCGCCGCGATCGTGCGCCGCTCCGCCCACATCCTCGGCGTCGACGTCGCCGACGACGCGGCGGAGCTGGTCGCCGCGCGCTCGCGCGGCAAGCCGCGCATCGCGAACCGCATCCTGCGCCGAGTGCGCGACGTCGCGCAGGTTCGCCACGAAGGCGTCGTCACGACCGCGATCGCCGAGGAGGCACTTGGCCTCCTCGAGGTCGACGAAACGGGCCTCGAGCGCTTCGACCGCGCGCTCCTACGCTGCGTCGTCGAGAAGTTCGGCGGCGGCCCGGTCGGGCTCTCGACGCTCGCGGTCTCGCTCGGCGAGGAGCCCGAGACGATCGAGGACGTCTACGAGCCCTACCTGCTGCAACTCGGTTTCCTGCAGCGCACGCCGCGGGGCCGGACGATCACGGAGCTCGGGCGCGCGCACGTCGGCGACGCACCGGATCCCGTGACGCTCTTCTGAGCTCGGATTGACGCATGGCGGATAATGCGCTCGTGTCCACGACGGCGCCTCGCGCGGACGCCGCGGCCGCCTCGGTGGGCGCGAGCGACCTGTTCGTCCTCCGCCGCGTCTCCGGGAACCGCTTCGTCCACTTCGGCGGCAGCGGGCGAGGCTCAGGCTGGGCGGGGCTGATCGAGGTCAGCGCCGACGAGGTGCGCGCGCTGCGCGACGCGTTGGCGACTCGCTGGCCCGTGCGCCTCGCGCACGGCGGCAAGGAGCTCGTGTTCGGGCCCTACTACGCGCACGCGGCTGCGTTCGTCCCGGTGACGAACAACGTGGTCGTCGTGTTCGGCGGCGAGGGGCCGGGGGTGACCTCGGCGAGCGACGAGGCGCTCCAGTCCGCGGCGGTGGTCGCCGCGGACGCGGTCGAGGCCGTCACGCCGGCGAAGGAGCTCGCCGACGAGCTGGAGGAGCTCGATGCGGTCCGGGCCGTCATGTCGGTTCCGGCTGGGCCGGTTCCCGGGACGATGCATGCGCTCGCGCTCGTCGCAGCCGAGGCGCTCGCGTGCGAGGTCGGCGCCGTCTACATCGTCGACGGGGAGCGGGTCGAGGTCGCCGACCGCGGGTGGGGGCTGCAGGCGCCGCCGGAACGGGTCGCGGCGGGGCTGAAGTCGGTGCTCGTCGACGGGCGGCTGCCCTACTGCGTCCAGGATGCCGCCGTCATGCCGCTGCCGGCGCCGCTCGAGGACGAGCAAGGCATCCGTTCGTACTACATGCTCGAGCTGACGGGCGTCGCGCGCGGCGTGCTGCTCGTCGCGCACACCGACGCGGCGCCGCGGGGATTCACGCTGCTCTGCCGGCGCCTCGGCATCCGCCTCGCCGACGTCGCCTCCGTCGTCCTCGGCTCCGCGCTCACGCAGGAGTGGTGCTCCGCAGAGGCTGCTCGCCTGCATGCGGAGTTCGGGAAGCTCGACCGGTAACCTCTCCGTCTCCGTCGAGCCTACGACTGCTGATTACTGCGAGCACGGCCGGCGCGGTGAGCAGCGCCATCACGTCGAACCAGACGTAGCCGGACGCGACACCGCTGGGCGGATTCCCGTCGGGAATGCCGAGCCCGGGCAGCTCGCGCGCCCACCGCCACGTCCCGATCGCCGTGCCGTAGAGCTCGAGGCCGGCGACGACGAGAAACACCCCCGCGTAGATCGCGCGGTGGCGTCCGCGCCAGAGGAAGAGGAGGAGCAGCGGCACCCCGACCGCACCGGCCAGGTCGCGGCGCGGC
>JABFWJ010000413.1 GCA_013362295.1 Thermoleophilia bacterium | reverse complement strand
TATCGCTGGGGCGACGGCGGCGCGCACTTCCACGTCTGGCTGATCCCGCGGCCGCTCGGGATGCTCGACGCGGCCGGGATGATGCTGCCGCTCTGGGAGGACGCGCTCCCGAACGTCGCCGACGAGGAGCTCGCCGCCGCGGCGGAGCGCGTCGCGGCCGCAATGTGAGCTCGACGCCGTCACTCGCGCGGCGGCTCGGGACCCGCGACGCCGTCGTGATCGGCCTCGGCTCGATGATCGGCGCCGGCGTCTTCGCCGCCTTCGGGCCGGCCGCGCGGGCGGCGGGGAGCGGGCTCCTGCTCGGGCTCGCCCTCGCCGCCGCCGTGGCCTACTGCAACGCCGTCGCGTCGGCCCAGCTCGCGGCGCAGTACCCGACGTCGGGCGGCACGTACGTCTACGGGCGCGAGCGGCTCGGCGAGTGGTGGGGCTTCTGCGCGGGGTGGGGGTTCGTGATCGGGAAGACGGCATCGTGCGCCGCGATGGCGCTCACGTTCGCGTCGTACGCGGTCGGTGGATCCCGCCTCGGCCAGCGCCTCGTCGCGCTGCTCGCAGTGCTCGCCCTGACCGCGGTCAACTATCGGGGGATCACCCGCACCGCGCGACTCGCGCGCGTGCTCGTCGCCGTGTCCGTGCTTGCGCTGCTGATCGTCGTCGTCGCAATTGCGGTGAGCGGCCGGAGCCGCACCGGCGTGCTGGACGACCTGCCGTTCGGAACGGGCGGCGCGCACGGGATTCTGCAGTCTGCTGCGCTGCTGTTCTTCGCATTCGCGGGATATGCGCGGATCGCGACGCTCGGCGAAGAGGTTCGCGATCCCGCCCGCACGATCCCGCGCGCGATCCCTGTCGCGCTCGGGCTGACGGTGGCGCTCTACGCCGCCGTCGGCGTCGCAGCGCTCTTCGCGACCGGTCCGGCTGCGCTCGCCGACTCCTCCACGCCGATCGCCACGGCGGTGCAGGCGGCGGGCTCGGCCTGGGCCCTGCCCGCCGTCCGGATCGGCGCCGCGGTCGCGAGCCTGGGTTCGCTGCTGGCGCTGATCGCGGGCCTCGGTCGCACGAGCCTCGCGATGGCGAGAAACGGCGACCTGCCGCGCTGGCTCGCGTCCGTCCACCCGCGCTTCGAGGTGCCCCATCACGCCGAGCTCGCGGTCGGCGCGATCGTGGCGACGCTCGTGCTCACCACCGACCTTCGCGGCGCGATCGGGTTCTCGTCGTTCGGCGTGCTCGTGTACTACGCCGTCGCCAACGCATCGGCGTTCACGCAGAGCGACGAGCAGCGCCGCTGGCCGCGCGCACTCAACGTGCTCGGGGGCATCGCCTGTCTGGTGCTCGTCGCAGCGCTGCCCCCCTCCGCGGTGATCGCCGGAGTGCTCGTGTTCGTCATCGGCCTGGCCGGCCGGGCGCTGGCTCGATGGGGACGGGCATCCCGCTCGTCGCCGACTCGTGCAGAGCTTCGAGCGCACGCGCCTGCCCGACCGCGTCCGCACGGCCGAGCAGGAGCTCGCTGTCACCGCGGATCGCGTCGCTGACGTTCTCGAGCTCGAGCCGGTAGGAGTCGACGCGGTCGACGTCGATCCGCTCCACGGCTCCGTCGCGGCGCAGCTCGATCCCGGGCGCGAGGCAATGCCACGGGTCGTCGACGAAGAGCGAGCCCTCGCTCCCGATCAGCTCGAGCTCGTCCTGCTCGACGAGCGCCGTGCCGCAGTGGAAGAGGCCGATCACGCCCCCCGGGAAGCGGAACGTTCCCGCGAACGTCCAGTCGGTGCCCGTCGGGCCGTACCACGCCTCGCCGAACGCCTTCTCGGGCTCGCCGGCGAAGAGGCGCGTGCCGTTGACGTCGTAGCAGCCGACGTCCGTCAACGCACCGCCCTCGACGTCGGCCTGCAGCCGGATGTTGCTCTCGTCGTAGAGCGAGTAGCTGAAGACCGACCGCACGAGCCGGAGCTCGCCGATCGCGCCTTCCTGGACGAGCTGCGCCAGCCGCTTCGTCTGCGGATTGTGGCGGTACATGAACGCCTCGCTGAGCAGGCGGCCGGCGCGCTCCGCCGCGTCGAAGGCTGCCTCGACCTCGGCGACGCGCCGCGCCATCGGCTTCTCGCACAGCACGTGCTTACCGGCTTCGACGGCACGGATCGACCACTCGCAATGCAGCGTGTTCGGCAGCGAGATGTAGACGGCTTCGATCTCCGGGTCCTCGAGCATCGCCTCGTACGACCCGAAGGCGCGAGGGATCTCCCACGTCCGTGCGTACTCCTCGGCGCGTGCGCGATCGCGGCTCGCGACGGCGACGAGGTCGACCTTCGGCGACGTGTGCGCCGCCGGGATCACCAATCGGTTGATGTGGGCGGTCGAGACGATGCCCCACCTGACGGGGTTCACCCGCGTAGTATCGCCGCGTGGCGGAGATCGGCGTTGGCATGCTGGGCTACGCGTTCATGGGCAAGGCTCACTCGAACGCCTTCAAGAAGATCTCCTACATCACGTGGCCGCCGCCGCTCGAGCCCAAGCTGATCGGCATCGCGGGCCGCGATCCCGGGGCGGTCGCCGAGGCGGCCGAGCGCTACGGCTACGAGTACGCGACCGGCGACTGGCATGAGTTGATCGTCGACGAGCGCATCGGCCTCTTCGACAACGGCGGCCCGAACTCGTTGCACGCGGAGCCGACGATCGCCGCCGCACAGGCCGGAAAGCACGTCGTGTGCGAGAAGCCACTCGGTCGCGACGCGGATGAGAGCTACGAGATCTGGAAGCGCGTCGAGGCGACGGGCGTGAAGCATCTGTGCGGGTTCAACTACCGCTTCGTGCCGGCCGTACGCCTCGCACGGGAGCTGATCGCGGCCGGCGAGCTCGGCGAGATCCGGCACTTCCGCGGGCGCTACCTGCAGGACTGGGCCGACGATCCGTCGCTCGACACCTGGCGCTTCGCGCCCGAGGACGCCGGCTCCGGCGCGCTCGGCGACATCGGCACGCACGTGATCGATCTCGCTCGGTTTCTGAACGGCGAGATCGCGTCCGTCTCCGGGCTCGCGAAGACGTTCGTCGCCGGCCGGAAGGTGGACGACGCGATCGAAGCCGCCGTCGAGTTCGAGAACGGCTCCGTCGGCACGCTGGAAGGGACGCGGCTCGCGCTCGGGCGGCGGAACGCCCTGCAATGGGAGATCAACGGCTCGCAGGGCTCGCTTGCGTTCGACATGGAGCGCATGAACGAGCTGCAGGTCTTTCGCGCGGACGGCGATCGCGCCCGCGGGTTCAAGACGGTGCTCGTCTCCGAGGCCGACCATCCGTTCTGGCAGTACTGGTGGCCGCCCGGCCACATCATCGGCTGGGGCGACACGTTCGTGCACGAGCTGCACCACATGCTCGACGTGATCGCCTCCGACGGCGACGTCGCGCCGTACGGCGCGACCTTCGAGGACGGCTATCGCGCGTCCGAGGTCGGCGACGCGATCATCCGCTCCGGTGAGAACGGGGAGCGCGTGCGCCTCAGCTATCGAACCTGATTCGGCGCAGCCGAACCAGATTCGAACCTTCGAACTTCAGCTCAGCACGAGCGTCGCCTTGCCGCCCCGATAGGCGAACGCCTCCGCGAACCGGTCGAGCGGGACGCGCAGCCCGACGAACCTCTCGAGCGCTTCCGGCCAGCGCTCGCGCGCACGGTCGAGGGCGGCGACGGCGGCGAGCCAGTCCCGGCGCTGCGCGTTCACGCTCCCGAAGAGCACGCGGTTCTCGAGGATCGTGTCGAGCGCGAGGGTCGGGCCGTCCAACTCGACCGTCTGCTTCCGGGGATCGATGCCGAGCAGGCACGCGACGCCGCTGCGGCGCAGGAGGCCGAGCGAGGCCGCCATCAGTTGCGCGCTGCCCGCGGCTTCGACCACGAGGTCGAACCGGCCCAGCTCCGAGAGCGGCGTGTCGACCGTCGAGACGTAGTGCGCGCCGGTTCCCTCGACAAGCTCGTTCGACGGCTCGAGCGCGGCCGTCCAGACCTCGACGCCGTCGAGCCGGAGGAGGACCGTCGAGAGGACGCCGATCGCGCCCGCGCCGATCACGAGCGCCCGTCGCAGCTCCCAGGGCTGGCGGCCGCCGATCGTCCGCGCGTGCCTGATCGCCCGGGCGCAGATCGAAGCCGGCTCCGCGAGCACGCCGAGCCTTCCCAGTGAGCCCGGAACCGGAATCAGCTGGGCCGGATCCTCGCTGACGAGCTCGCGTGCGAAGCCGTCCAGCCGCGTGATCCCACGTTCGCTGTAGTCGCCGGTCAGGCACGAGTCGGGCGCGCCCTCGCCGCAGGCGAGGCAGTGCCCGCACGAGCGGCGCACGGTCGCCGTGACGAGGTCGCCGCGGGTGAACCCGTGTCCGTCGCGGTCGACGACGGCCAGCGCCTCATGGCCGAGGACGAGGGTCGCGCGGCCGTCCGGCGGGATGCCGAACAGCCCTTCCGAGATCTCGCGATCGGTCCCGCAGACCCCGACCTCGAGCATGCGCAGGCGCACGCCGCCACCGTCCGGCGGCTCGATCTCCTCGACGCGCGTCGAGTGCGCGACGCCCGGCTCGGTGACGAGTGCCTGCATGATGGTGCGCATGGTCTCACGGGTCGAGGTGGCGATACGGAGCGACGCGCTGCTCGGAGAGTGTCCGCGCTGGGAGCCCGTGTCGCGCCGCTTGCTCTGGGTCGACATCGAGGGCCGCGCGCTCCACGTCTCCGATCCTGCGCGCGGCGAGGATCAGGCGATCCCGCTGTGGAGCCGCATCGGTGCCGCCTCGTGGACGACGGCGGACGACACGATCCTCGTCGCGCTCGCCGACCGCCTCGCGCTGCTGCAGCTCGCGGACAATTCCCTGCGGACGCTTACCGAGATCCCGCACGCCGGGCACATGCGCCTGAACGACGGCGCGTGCGACGCGGCCGGGCGCTTCTGGGTGGGGAGCATGGCGCTCGCAGAGACGGCCGGCGTGGCCGCGCTCTACCGGTATGCCGACGGAGTCCTCGAACGCGTGCTCGAGCGCGTGACGCTCTCGAACGGCCTCGGCTGGTCGCCCGACGGCACGCGCATGTACTACGTCGACTCGCTCGAGTACCGGATCGACGTGTTCGACTTCGACCTCGAATCCGGCACGATCTCCGACCGGCGCCAGTTCGCCGCGATCGACCGGTCGGACGGGATCCCGGACGGGCTTGCGCTCGACGACGAGGGCGGCGTGTGGCTTGCGCTCTGGGGCGGTCGCGCAGTGCGCCGCTACGACGCCGAAGGCCGGCTCGACTACGTCGTCGACGTGCCGGCGCAGAATGTGACGGCGTGCGGCTTCGGAGGCGACGATCGGCGGTCGCTGTTCATCACGACCGCCGCGCCCGACGGCAGCGTGTTCGTGGCGGATGCGGGCGTTGCCGGGCCGCCGCCGCGCCCGTTTCAGCTCACGGGACGGAGCACTGCGCCTTCGGAGGCCGAGCCGACGAGCGCGCGATAGCGGGCGAAGACGCCGCCGGCGTACGGCGGCGGTGGTGGTTGCCACGCCGTGAGCCGCTCCGCAATCTCTCCGTCGTCGAGCTCGACCGTCAGCGTGTTCGCCTCGACATCGATCGCAATCGTGTCGCCGTCGCGCACGATCGCGATCGGCCCTCCGCGCGCCGCCTCCGGCGAGACGTGGCCGACCATCAGCCCGCGCGTCGCGCCCGAGAACCGCCCGTCCGTCACAAGCGCGACGGACTCGCCGAGCCCCGCGCCGACGACGGACGCGGTGACGCTCAGCATCTCGCGCATGCCCGGGCCGCCGGCCGGGCCCTCGTAGCGGACGACGAGCACGGCGCCCTCGCGTACGAGGCCCGCGCGCACCGCGTCCGTGCACGCCTCCTCGCTGTCGAAGACCGCGGCCGGCCCCCGGTGCACGCGGCGGCCGCCCGCCAGCTTGACGAGGCTTCCGTCGGGGGCGAGGTTCCCGCGCAGCGCGTGCAGCGCCCCGGTCGGCTTGAACGGCTCCTCGAGCGTGAAGAGCACGTCCCCGTCGGGGGCCTGCGCGTCTCGCGTGACCGCTTCGAGCGTCGACCCGTCGACGGTCGGCGCCCCGCCGTCGACGTGCCCGCCCCGGATCAGCTCGCGGATGAGCGCGCGGGTGCCCCCGACGCGATGCAGGTCCTCGGCCATGTGCCTGCCGCTCGGCGCGAGGCTCGCGAGCACCGGCGTTCTCGTCCCGACGTCGGCGAGCTCGTCGAGCGCGAGCGCGACGCCTGCCTCGCGCCCGAGCGCGAGCAGGTGGAGGATCCCGTTCGTCGAGCCGCCGGTCGCTGCGATTCCGGCCAGCGCGGTC
>JABFWJ010000398.1 GCA_013362295.1 Thermoleophilia bacterium | reverse complement strand
TCGGCCCGACGGGCGTCTGGACGGGCCGGTCGCTCGTCGTCTGGGGCGGCAGCAAGCCGAAGCAGCCGCTCGGCACGGGCACCCGGGCCTACGCCGACGGCGCCGTGTTCACGCCTGCAAGCTAGGCAGTTCAGTCGGAGCGAGATCCCGCCGACAGGAAGCACATGCCGGGGTCTCGCTCCCACCGCCGACGTCGCGGCCCTCGCTCGCAGTCTGAGCACGCAGCGGCGAAACTGGGCCGGTGCGCCGGCGGCTGGCCCTCGTCCTGCTCGTGGTCGCGGGTTGCGGCGGCGCGAACCATTCTCCGCAGCTCACAACTGCGGTCGAGGCGGTCGTGGCGGCCGGCGTTCCCGGCGCCCTGGCCCTCGTGCGCGAGGGGGACCGGATAGACGTGACGGAGGCGGGCTATGCCGATGCCGCCGCCCATGTGAACATGCAGCCGGCTGCGCGTTTCCGGGCCGCGAGCGTCACGAAGCTCTTCGTCGCCACCGTGGTGCTCCAGCTCGTCGCCGAGGGACGACTACGACTCGACGAGCCGGTGAGCCACCTGTTGCCGGACCTGCTTCCAGACGGAGGACGGATCACGATTCGCGAGCTGCTCGCGCACCGTTCGGGACTCGCCGACGTCGCGGACGACCCCGAAGTGCTCGACGGAGCGAGATCGACGTGGCCGCCGCGGCGGTTGATCGCCCTCGCGGCCGCACTGCCTCGCACGACGGCTCCGGATGGGGCGTTCCGGTACTCGAGCACCAACTATCTGGTGCTCGGGCTCGTGATCGAGCGCGTCACGGGCCGCGGCCTCGCCTCGCAGCTCCGCAGCAGGATCATCGAGCGCCTCGGTCTCGCCGACACGACGTTCACCCCTGGCCGCATCGCCGGAAGCCACGTCCACGGCTACACGCTGCCCGCGCACCAAGGGGTTGTCGACCCGACGGCAGAGCCGCGCGACCTCGACACCCGTAGCGCCGCCTGGGCGTGGGCGGCCGGCGACCTCGTGTCGTCGGCGCGCGATCTCGCGCGATTCCTCGCCGCGCTCCTCGAAGGCGAGCTTCTACCGCGCGCTCAGCTACGCGCTATGGAGCATCTGCAGTCGCGCTACGGGCTGGGGCTCGCCGTGTATCGCACGCGCTGCGGCCTCGCCTGGGGCCACACCGGCAACCTGAACGGCGTGTTGACGATTGCGTGGAGCAGACGCGACGGAAGCCGGCAGGCGGTCGTCGTCGCAAATGTCTACCCCCTCGCCGCTGCCGCCGACCTCGCGCTGCGACGGGCGGCGGTCACCGCCTTCTGCGGTTGACCCTGTCGGCCGGAAGGAGGATCATCGGCGCGGGGAATCAGAGGGTCGAAAGGAGATGGCCATGCCCCTGTTCATGACGACCTTCGCGTACAAGCCGGAGGTCTGGGCGGGACTGATCCGAAGTCCGGAGAACCGCGAGGAGGTCGTCGGACGCATCCTCGAGGACGCCGGCTGCAAGCTCCGGGGCCTGTGGTACGCATTCGGTGAGGGCGACGGCTTCGCGCTCATCGAGGCGCCGGATACCAAATCCGCAGCGGGCATCGCGATCGCGATCGCCTCCAGCGGTGCGTTCCGGAAGTACGAGACGACGCCGTTGATGACGCAGGCCGAAGCGCTCGAGGCGCTTCAGTTTGCCGCCGGCGTCCACTACACGACGCCGGCCGAGGCAGTCCCGGCCTGATCGTTCTCGGGCGGGAGCCGGCACGCACCGGCTCCCGCCGCTTTCAAGCGCGAAGACGCTAAGGCGCGGCGTACATGAGCGCGAGCAGCGGGATCATCATTTCGGCCCCGCCACGCGGGGCCTTACAGCCGATCTGCTCGCCCAGGGGGTTGAGCAGGCTGATCGAACACGCAACTCGGGCGCGTCCGATTCGACCGCTCAGCGTGCCGAGGATCGAGAACCTCGTCGCGCGTCCCCCGTAGCGACCGGTGATGCCTCCTCCGCTCATGGTGACGCTCACGTTCGACGTGCCGATCCGGCCTGTGAACGTCACCCCGTCCCCGTGCAGCTTCGTGTAGAGGCCGCCGACGTGGCCGACGACGGTCCCCGGAGTGATGTTCAACGTCGTGGCGGAGCCGTTGCACGAACCTGTGAAGACCGCCCTCCCGCGTCCTCCCTCGTAGAGCGTCTCCGCGGCGCAGCGTGTGAGGCGTGGTTGGGTCGCCCCCGCGGAGGAGACGACCGCCGAGGTCCCGAGCAGGCCGAGCAGAAGCGTGACCGTGACGACGCGCCGCATCTCTCCACAGTAGGCCGCCGGGTCGAGAGCGCCTAGACCAGAGTTCGGCCGGGGGAATGCGACGCGGCAGGCGTTGGCATCCGCGCATGGCTGATCGGAATCTCTGGTCGAATGGGTGGGACGACGCCTCTGGCTGATTCACCGGCTCGACTGACGAATCCCCCTCACGAGCGTCGGCGGGTCGACGAGCTCGACCGTGTCTTCGCGGCCGACCCGCCGCGGGACGTCGTGCGCTTCGCGGCCGTCTTGCGCTTCGCAGCCGTCTTCGTCTTCGCGGCCGTCTTACGCTTCGCCGCGGTCTTGCTCTTCGTGGCGGTCTTCCGCTTCGTGGCGGTCTTCCGCTTCGCGGCCGTCTTCGCCTTGCTCTTCGTCTTCGACTTGGCTTTCGTCGCGCTCTTCGCCTTGCTCCTCGTCTTCGTCTTCGTCTTCGTCGCGCCCTTCTTCTTCGCGGCGCTCGTGCGCGTCTTCCGAGCGCCGGTCGAGCGACGGCTCGTGCTCGAGCGGCTTCCGTCGTCCGATTCGTCGTCGTCGCTCGACAGGAGCTTCCTCGCAACGGCGGCAGCCGCCGGCACCGCGATTCCGATCGCGGTGCCGGCGACGACCTTCTTCGGAGTCGACATTCCTTCCTGTTCGTCGTCGTTCGCCATGCTTGCCTCCTTACTTCGCGTCGTTGAACCCCTCGATGAACTTCGGAACGATCCGCTCGCGCACGATCTCGGGCCCGTGCGTCGCGAGATACTTCCCCGCCGCTTCCGCTGCGTCCTCGGCCATCGGCATGAGCGAGTCGGCGGCTGCCTCCCAGCTCGTCGCCGCAGCGGACGCGAGAATGGACTGTGAGCCACCGCTCTTCTTGCGTTTCGACGACGACTCGCCGTCGCCGCCGCTCGTCTTGTCTCCGTCGTGCGAGCGGACGCGCTTGACGGCGTACGTCGCAGCGCCGGTGGCCGCTGCTGCGGCCGCTGCCTTCAACGCCGCGCTCGTCGCACCGCCTCCGTTCGATCGTGTCTTCTCCTGTTCCGCCACTGCCATCGATACCTCCTTCGGTTGATCAGGACGATGAGGTGGACTGGCTCTTCGACTGACTGCTGCCGGACGACTTCTTCGTCCCGCCGAGCTCGTTCAGCCGCGACATCAACGTGTCGTTCACACTGCTGAAGGTCTGCGCCGCGTTGTCGGCGTGCTCACTGATCTCGTCGGCGATCTGCATCAACCGCGCGAAGTCCGTGCTGTCCTTGACCTCGTTCCGCAGGTCGTCCACGAGCTCCTGCAGGTCGTCTGCGAGCCGTTCCACGTCCTTGACCGATGCCATTTCCTCTCCTCTCCGTCGTCGTAGTCGTCGTCGCAACCGGGACCCCAGCGCCATCTAGAGCAGGTCTCCCAGGGGCCCGAGGTTCAGGTTGAGATCGCTGTCGCGAAGGCCGAATTCGGCCTTCAATTCCTCCATCCGTTCCGCGAGGCGCATGAACGTGAGACCGAGGCGCTCGATCTCGTCGTCGTCCAGGGTCCCCTGCTCCATCCGCCGTAGCGCCTGCCGTTCCATCAGCTGCCGGAGCAGCTCGATCAGCGTCAGCACGAGCTGCGCGAGCCCGCGCTCGACCTTCTCCGGGTCGGCCTCGATGCGCCGCGGGAACGCGCCGCCGATCTGCTCGAGCCTCCGTGCCGCGGTCTCGACGTCACCCTGCGAGCCCAGCAACCGATCGAGGTCGTTCGCCGCCGCGCTCACGGCTGCGCCCCTCCGAAGCTGTAGGGCGCCCACGGCCCCGTGCACACGACCGTGAGCTCCGGATGTGCGTCCGCGAATTGCCGGACCGCGGCCTGAGCCCCTTCGACGGACGCGCGCTCGATGAGATAGGCCGCGTCGAAGCCGCCGCGTGATGTCTCGACCGAGGTGCGCGACAGCGCATCCAGCCGCCGGTGCAGCTCGTTGACGATCGCGTCGTGCTCGGCCAGCTCGGCGAGCCGCTCCTGCATGTAGCCGGTGCCGGTGGCCGGCGCGGTCGCGGCCCGCGGCAGCGTGCTCCCGACGACGCGCACGCCGATCTCCACGCAGCCGTCGACCCGCTCCAGCGCGCGGCGGATGCCGTGGATCCGGTCGCGCAGCGCGAGCTCGAGCGCGGCGTCGTCGCGGAAGGTCTCGCCGAAGCGAACCGGCAGGACCGCCGTCGCGAGGGCGGCCAGCGCCTCCACGACCAAGCCGTGCGCGACCGCGTCACGACCCGGGTCGCCGTCCGGCGGCGCGGCGTGCCGGCTGACGACGGCCGCGACATCGTCGAGCGTCCGCTGCTCGAGCGTCGCGCCGCCGACACCTGTCAGCTCGGGAAGGCGATCGAGCCGGGAGGCGAATGCATAGACGTGGATCACGCCGTCGCCTCGCTCTGCAGCCGGTCGAGCGTGCCGACGGACGCCAGCAGCACCCTGAGGCCGACGTAGACGAGATCGACGTCGGCGACCGAGAGCATGATGTCGCCTGTCAAGACAACACCCTTGTTGAGCACGCGGTCGACGAGCTCCAGCAGCGTCACCTGCTCCTCCAGCGGCGGCTGCGCGAAGTTGCTCACACCTCGTCCCTCGGCTCGACGAAATTGTGCGGCGGCCAGGGGCCGGTTACCTCGAACGCGATCCCGCGCGCACCGTGCTCGGCGTCGAGCGCTGCCGCTTCCCCGGCGAGCGCCTCGTCGCCGTCGGCGACGAGATACGCGCCGTTCAGGATCATCGCCTCGTCGCGGCCGGTCAGCTCGCGCGGGTGCGGCCGGTTCGCAACGCCCTCGACGGCATGGCGGAGGAGACGCGCGTGCGCGTCCCGTGCGATGTCGCCGAGTTGCGCACCGACGCGGCCGGCCCGCTCGTGCTCTGTCCGACGCCGCTCGAGATACGCGCGCCCACTCGACGGCTCGGGAAGCGCGTCGCCGAGTGCTGCCTCGAATCTGTCGCGGTCCGCCCACGCCTTCACCCCGAGCTCGATGCGGCCCCGGACGCGCTCGAGCGCCGCGCTCAACTCTCCGCGCCGCTCGCGCAGGAGGACGCTGACGTCGTCGAGCTCGCGGTAGATCGCCCCGAACCGGAACGGCACGACGGCTGCCACCGCGGCGAGCCGCTGCAGGACGTCCTCGTGCGCGCGAGCGTGCTCTTCGAGCCACGCGCGGTCGTTCAGCCGCTGTGCCAGCTCCTCTTCGCCGAACTCCGACAGCGGAACCTCGCTCACGACCGCGGCGAGCGGCCCCTCGCCGATGAGCCGGAGCTGGTCCGCGCCGATCTTCGCCGACGCGTCGACGACCCCGTAGACGTACCACGCGGTCGTCTCGGGCGCCGCGATCATTCCTCGTCCTCCCCGAGCCCCGCCGCCGACTCGAGACGGCGGAGTCGACGCTCGAGGGCGCGATTGTCCCTGCCGTCGCGCGAGAGGAACGGATCGCCCTCCCACCAGTCGATGCCCATCTCCTTCGCCTTGTCGGCCGAGGCGACGAGCAGGCGGAGTCGCACGGTCAGGAGCTCGATGTCGAGCAGGTCGATCTTGATGTCGCCTGCGATGACGATCCCCTTGTCGAGCACACGCTCGAGCACGTCGGCGAGCTGCGCCGGCTGCGACGGGCGCGCCGGGGGAAGGCCGCCGCCTGCGGTCAGATCGCTGCGGCTCATCCGCGTCCTCCGCGGTCTGCCTCCGAACGGTGGTAACGGCGCCTGCGCTCGAACCGCAGCAGCCCGCCGTCGCCGTCCAGCTCGACCTCGTAGGTTGCGAGGACGTCGGTCGAGTCGGGGATCCGGCGCACCTCGACGGCTTCGAGGCCGATCGTCCAACCCCGGGAAGTGTGCGTGACCGACGAGACGGACTCCGCGTCGCCGCCGTGCAGGTCGTGGAAGAGCCCGCGCGCCATCCGCACCATCGCCTGGACGTCGGACGCTGCCGCGGGCTCCGGCTCGGGCTCCGGCTCCGGCTCGGGCTCGGGTTCCGGCTCGGGCTCGTGCGCCTGCGGCTCGGGCTCGTGCGCCTGCCGCTCGGGCCGCAGCACCGGTTCCTCCGCGCGCTCGGGCTCCGGATCCTCGACCTC
>JABFWJ010000434.1 GCA_013362295.1 Thermoleophilia bacterium | reverse complement strand
GTCCGAGCTCGGCCGCGGTCGGCGGCGCGTGCAGCCCGTCGCGCGCGGGGCAGGCGAGCTGGATCACGCGGCGTTCGATCCTCCGGGCCTCCCGCGCGTGAATCAGCTGGCCCGCGACGGCGCGGAGCAGCGCCTGTGCGACCGTGCCCGTGCGGACCGGGCGCAGGCCGCGCACACGGCGCAGGGTCTCGCACAGCAGCGGGTCGTCTGCGAAGCGGCGCACGAACTCCGAGTGGTCGTCGTCGAGCGCGAGCGCGAACCGAACGTGATCGACTCCCGCCTCGCTCTCGGCGGTGACCACGATCGTCCCGTCGCTGCGCTGCAGCGCGTGCGCCTGTTCGCGACGGTCGTCGACACGGACCGTTGCGCGGTAGGTGCCGTTCGACACGACACGCGTCGAGTCGGAGGCGAGGCGCCCCGAGAGCCGGAGCGAGTAGGGGCCCTTGGGCCGGAGCTCGGCGGTGACCATCCGCCCGAGTCTAGGGATAGGCTCAGTCGATGCTCCGCCGGGTCGCGTCGCGGGTGTCCATGCGGAGCCGCGAACGGAAGCTGCAGCTCTTCCTCGACCTCTTCCAGCCCGGACCCGAGACGACGGTCGTCGACGTCGGCGTCACCGACGCGCCGTTCGGCGCCGGCTCGACTGACAACTTCTTCGAGGCGCTGTATCCGTGGCCGGACCGGATCACCGGAGTCGGCCACACGGAGCTCGACCGCTTCGCGGCCGCGTTTCCGCGCGTCCGGGTGGTGCGGGCCGACGGCCGCGATCTCCCGTTTCGCGATGCAGAGTTCGACATCGGGTTCTCGAACGCGGTCGTTGAGCACGTGGCCGGCGGCCGCGTGGGGCAGCGTCGGTTCGTGCACGAGCTGTGCCGCGTCGCGCGGCGCGTGTTCGTGACGACGCCGAATCGCCGGTTCCCGGTCGAGGTGCACACGCTGCTGCCGTTCGTGCACTGGTTGCCCGCGGGTCCCCGCGAGCGGCTGCTGCCGTTCGAGGACGTCCTCGACCCGCTCACGTCGAAGGAGCTCGCCGCGCTCTTTCCTTACAGCGTGCGTGTACTCAACACCGGTATGACGCTGATCGCGATCGGCCCCGAATGAGCCACGTGGCGCGGGCCGGGCGGCCCGTGTGGGCGCTGCACGTGCTGATCGTGGGGCTTGCGCTGCACAACCTCGTCATGTCGGAGTTGTGGCGCGCAGGCGTGCGTGGTGCGGCGCTGACCGTCGTCGCTGCGTGGAAGGACGTGCTCCTGATCGCCGCCCTCGGGCTCGTCGTGTGGGCCCGGCGCGGGCTGCCGTTCAAGGCGACGTCGTGCGACTGGCTCGCGCTGGCGTTCGGCGCGTTCATCGTCCTCTACGGCGTGCTGCCGCAGTCGTGGCTCGGTGGCGGGGCGACGCACAAGGGCGTCCTCTATGCGGCGCGGCACGACCTGCTGCCCGTCGGTGCGTACTTCCTCGGCCGTGGTCTCGAGCTGACCGAGTCCGAGCGCGCGCGCCTCTGCCGCACCGTCCTCGCGGTGGCGTGCGTCGTCGCGGTCGCCGGTCTGGTGGACGTCTTTGCGGTCCCGCTCTCGTTCTGGCGCGAGTCGGCCGGTTGGTTCCGCGACCAGCTGGGGCTGCGCTACGTAGGGCTCTCGGGCCTGCCCGAGAACTTCGTATACAACTCAGGCAACGGTGTCGTCTTCCGCCGCTTGACCTCGACGTTCCTCTCGCCGCTCGCGACGTCGTACCTCCTCGTGGCCGCACTGTTCTTCGTGCCGTTGCGCAGGCGTTGGGGCATGGCGCTCGCGCTCTTGCTGGTCGCAGCCTTGCTGTTCACGCACACGCGGTCCGCACTGCTCGCGCTCGTCCTCGGGCTGCTCGTGCTCGCCGCGAGGCGTCGCGCCTGGCGCCCGGCGTTCTACGCGCTGGCCGTCGTCGTCGTGAGCTTCGCGTTCGTCAAGGGGTACGACCACGTCGCGCCGCGCACGCACCTGACCGCGTCGGAGCTCCGGACCCAGGAGCGGATCGCCAAACAGCACCCGACCGCGTCCCACGACCCGACGAGCGCCGGCGAATCGTCGACCACGGAGCACCTGGCGTCACTGCGTGACGGCGTGACGACGGTCGCGCATCATCCGTGGGGGTTCGGGCTCGGAAACTCGGGCGTGACGGCGGCGCGCACACACGTCGACGTGAAGGCCGGTGAGTCGACCTACACCGAGCTCGGCGTCGAGGTCGGCCTACTCGGCGCGCTCGTCTTCGTCGTGTGGTCGCTCTCGCTCTTGCGCGTGACTCTCGCGCGGCGGCCGTGGCTCGGCGCGGCGTTCGCGAGCATGCTCGTCCTCGGGCTCCAGACCGACGTGATCGGCGTCCCGTGGGTCGCCGTCGCCGTCTGGTCGCTCGCGGCCGACAGCGCGTAGGGCGCCCGGCTCACGCTGTAAGGATTCAGCCGGGAAGGATGACGCGGAAGGTCGTGCCGGCGCCTTCCGTCGACTGGACTCGGATCCGCCCGCCGTGCTCGGTCACGATCGCCTTTGCGATCGCGAGACCGAGACCCGTGCCGGGGACCGCTGACGCCGTCGCGCGCTCGGTGCGGAAGAAGCGCCGGAAGAGGTTCGGCAGCTCGGCGGCCGCGATGCCCATGCCGGTATCGGCGATCGCGATCTCGACCTCTCCCGGGTACGCGATCGTCGTCACGGTGACGCTGCCGCCCGTCGGGGTGAACTTGATGGCGTTCGAGAGGAAGTTGTCGAGCACCTGAGCGAGCCGGGCGCGGTCGCCTTCGATCTCGGGGAGGGCGCCGAGCTCTGAGTTCAGCTCGATCGACTTCGCCGTGGCCGCGGGCTGCGCGGCGTGGAGGGCCTCTTCGACGACGGCGTTCAGCTCGACCCTCCCGGACTCGAGCCGTAGCTTGCCCGCTTCGACCTGCGCGCAGAAGAGCAGGTCGCCGACGACGCGCTGCAGGCGCTGCGCGTTGCGGTCGATCGTGTCGAGGAACCGCAGCTGCTCCGGCGTGAGGTTCTCGTCCTCGCTCATCAGCTCGAGGTAGCCGCGGATCGACGTCAGGGGCGTCCGCAGCTCGTGCGAGACGAGCGCGACGAACTCGTCTTTGAGACGGTCGAGCTGCCGCAGCTGCTGATTCTGGCGCTCGAGCTCGAGCTCGGCCTCGCGCCGCGCCGTGACGTCGACGACAAAGCCTCGTGCGTAGCGGCGCTCTCCTTCCACGACGCTCACGGCGGAGTCGTGCACCCAGACGACGCTGCCGTCCCGGCGCACGAGGCGATACTCGTGGTCGCGGGAGCCGCCGCTCTCCTTCACACGCTGCATCTCCGCGAGAACCTCGTCGCGGTCCTCGGGATGGAGCACCTCGATCAGCAGGTCCGGGTTGCTCGTCCACTCGGCCGGTGCATAAGACGTGATCGTTTCGATCTGCGAGCTCACCCACGCGGTCCCGACGGTGCGGTCGTCGCGGTCGATGTACGTGGCGAGCGGCAGCGTCTCGACGAGCGTGCGGTAGCGCTCCTCGGCTTCGAGCAGTTGATCTTCGACGCTCGCGAACCAGCGCGCGTACTCGTCCGGATCGCCGACGAGGTCGCCCGGCGCGTGCCGCAGTTCCGGCCAGTGCATGAACGCTTCATCGGCGCGCGGGCGACGTGACGCCGTCACCCTTTCGGGGTGTCGGCTCTCCCCCGGAGGAGTGACAACTTCGTGCCTTTTCGTTTTGGACACTTGCGGCGCGCGCCGGTGTTCGTACCGTTGACCGGATGCGTTTCTCAGTCGTCGAGCTCGGGCTCCTTGCCCTCGCGCTGGTTGTGGCCGCGCTTGCCGTCCGCGGCTGGGCGGGCAGCTGGTCGGGCGGCGGCCGGCACGTGGTCGTCAGCGCGAGCTGGGCCCTGACGCCCGGCGTGCTCAACCCGGCGGTGACGCAGGCGACGATCGGCTCGACGATCTGCCGGCACGGCTGGACGCGCACGATCCGGCCGCCGGTCGACTACACGAATGCGCTCAAGCAGCGCCAGTTGCGCCGCGACCGCCTGCGCGGGCCTCCGTCCGCGTTCCAGGAGGACCACCTGATCAGCCTCGAGCTCGGCGGCAGCCCGCTCGATCCCCGCAACCTGTGGCCGGAACCCTACCCGCGCGCTCTGATCGTCGACCAGCTCGAGATCGATCTCAACCGGCGTGTCTGCGCGGGCTCGCTGACGCTCGCCGAGGCGCAGCGGCGTGAGTCGGGGCTCAAGCACCGCGACGGCTAGCGCCGCGCCTTGCGAGGCGGATGCCCTTCGCTTCTTAGCGAGTCAACTCGTCGGCGAGGCGCGCGAGCAGCGCGGCGAGGCGTCGGCGGTCGGCTTCCGGCATGCCCGCGGCTGCGGGCCGAAAGGCCTCGGCGACCTGTGCTTTGCGCCGGTCGACCCGCGCCCGGCCTTCCGGGGTGAGCTCGATGCGCAGCGCACGCCGGTCGGCCGGGTCGGTGCGCCGCTCGACGAGGCCGGCGTCGACAAGCGCATCGACGGCGCGGCTCGCGGTGGGGGCGGAGGTGCCAATCAGCGCGGCCAGGTCGTTCAGCCGCATCGGGCCCCCCTCGACCAGCTCGAACAGCGCGAGCCGCTGGGTCGCGGTCATCGCCGGCCCGTCGTCCGCGCCGCCGCTGATCCGTGCCAGCCCGCGCACCACCCGGCCCAGCTCGTCGAGCACGCGGAGCGTCGGATCCTCGGGGCGCGGCATCGGTCTATTGTTGCACGAAGCAATAGTTGCGTAATGTTGCTATCATGCCGTGGTGACGCAGCCCGCAGTCCAGCCTCAACCGCGCCTGCGCCTGATCTTTCTGGCGCTGATGCTCGTGCTCCTCCTCGCGTCGCTCGACCAGACGATCGTGTCGACCGCGCTGCCGACGATCGTCGGCGATCTCGGCGGGATCGAGCACCTCTCCTGGGTCGTGACGGCGTATCTGCTCAGCGCGACGATCGCCGGGCCGCTCTACGGCAAGCTCGGCGACCTCTACGGCCGGAAGCTCGTGCTGCAGGTGGCGATCGTGCTCTTCCTGCTCGGGTCGGTCCTCTGCGGGCTGAGCCAGGACATGGCGCAGCTGATCGGCTTCCGGACGCTGCAGGGCCTCGGGGCCGGCGGCCTGATGGTCGTCACGTTCGCCGTCGTCGGCGACGTGATCCCGCCGCGCGAGCGCGGGAAGTATCAGGGCTACTTCGGGGCCGTCTTCGGCTTCTCGACCGTCGTCGGCCCGCTGCTCGGTGGATTCTTCGTCGACCACCTCTCGTGGCGGTGGATCTTCTACGTCAACCTTCCGGTCGGCGCGGTCGCGCTCGCCGTGATCGCGTTCGCGTTCCACGCGCGCGTCGATAAGCGCCGGCACGCGATGGACTACCTCGGTGCCGCACTGCTCGCGGGAACGCTCGCCTCCGTCGTCCTCTTCACGAGCCTCGGCGGGACGACGTGGGCCTGGGGCTCGCCGCAGATCGTCTTCCTGATCGTCCTGAGCATCGTTCTCCTGCCGCTCTTCGTCCTCGTCGAGAGCCGCGCCGCCGAGCCGATCCTTCCGCTCTCGCTCTTCCGCAACCACACGTTCTCGGTGACGAGCGCCGTCGGCTTCATCGTCGGCTTTTCGCTCTTCGGCGCGATCACGTATCTCCCGCTGTACCTGCAGGTGACGAAGGGATCGAGCCCGACGCGCTCCGGGCTCCAGCTCACGCCGCTGATGGCCGGCGTGCTGATCACGTCGATCCTCAGCGGCCAGGTGATCTCACGGCTGGGGCGTTACCGCGCCTTCCCGATCATCGGCACCGCGGTGATGGCCGCGGCGATGTTCCTCCTCGCACAGCTCGAGGCGGGCACGAGCACGTGGGTCGCGGCGCTCGACGCCAGCATCCTCGGACTCGGGCTCGGGATGGTGATGCAGGTGCTGATCCTCGCCGTGCAGAACGCGGTCGACCACTCCGTCCTCGGCGTCGCGACGAGTGGCTCGACGATGTTCCGCCAGATCGGCGGGTCGATCGGCGTCGCCCTGTTCGGGACGATCTTCGCGAACCGTCTGCACGTCGAGCTCGCCGCGCGTCTCCCGAGCGGCGTGCGCATTCCGAAGGTGATCAACCCGGAAGGGATCAGGAACCTGCCGCCGGCCGCTCACAACGCATTCATGGACGCGGTCGCGTCCGCTCTGCATCCGGTGTTCCTGGTCGCGGGGAGCGTGTCGGTGCTCGCGTTCGCGCTCACCTGGCTGCTGCGCGAGGTGCCGCTGAAGGCGAGCACGCGCGTCGGCGACGCCCTGCCGGCGCCCGGTGACGAGCACCAACGCGCCCGCGCCGCTTAGG
>JABFWJ010000243.1 GCA_013362295.1 Thermoleophilia bacterium | reverse complement strand
CGGCACGACGGAGGGAGCCAGCGTGGAAGCCGGCGAGCCGAACGGCAGTGGCAGCGTCTGGTACCGCTGGACACCGTCCAGTTCGGGGACGTACGTCTTCGACACCGAAGGGAGCGCCGCTCGCACTCTGGTGAGCGCCGGCAGCGGAGCATCTGCCTCCTCCGTGCACTACGTCGGGTCGCGCTTCGGCGCCACCGCCGGTACGACGTACGTCCTTCGCGTCTTCTACGACGTGTGGGGCGGGCCGGGGCCGTTCGTCCTGAACTGGCGTTCCGATCCGGCAGCCGCGGCGAACGACCTCTTCGGTGCGGCGCGTGTCCTCACGGGCTCGAGCGGAACGGTGACGCAGTCGCTCGAGGGCGCGGCTCGCGAGGTGGACGAGCCGACGCTCACCGACACCGGTTCGCAGACGATCTGGTACCGCTGGACCGCTCCTGCGAACGGCCGGTTGACGGTTGACACGCGCGGCACGAATCTCGACAGCTCCGTGGGAATCTTCGTCGGGACGGCGCTCGCGTCGCTGACGCGCGTCGCCGAAGGGTGGGGCTGGGCCGGCGGAGGAGGCAGCTCGCCGATCTTCTACGGCCTCGCGCAGACCGACGTCACCGCCGGGGCGACGTTCTTCTTCCAGCTCAACTCGGATTACGCGGACTCGGCGCAATTGACGTGGCGCCTCGACACGCAGACCGGGACGACGGCCGCGGCCGCGAACGACATGTTCGCGAACGCGTTCGTCGCGAGCGGCCCGAGTGGTAGTTCGTCCGGCTCCAACGTCGGCGCCACGAAGGAGGCGGGCGAGCCGAATCACGCGGGGAACGCGGGCGGGCATTCGGTCTGGTGGATGTGGACGGCGCCCGCTTCCGGCCCGACGGCGATCACGACCGAGCAGGCGTCGATCGACACCCTGCTGGCCGTCTACACCGGCTCGAGCGTCGGCGCGCTCACGCTCGTCGCTGCGAACGACGACGACGGCTCGACCGGCGGCCACAGCTCGGTCTCGTTCAGCGCAGTCCAGGGGACGACCTATCGGATCGCCATCGACGGCAAGAACGGCGTGACCGGAGCCGTGGCCGTGCGCTGGACTGGACAGGCCGCCGACACGGTCGCGCCGAGCACGACGATCGACTCGGGCCCGGTCGGGACGACCTCGTCGACGACGGCGGTCTTCACGTTCTACTCCAGTGAGGTCGGCGCGCGGTTCGAATGCCGCCTCGACACCGGCGCGTGGCTCTCGTGCAGCTCCCCCGCGAGCTTCACCGCGCTCACGGCCGGGACGCACTCGTTCAGCGTCCGCGGCATCGACGCCTCCGGCAACATCGAGCAGTTGCCGCCGGCGCGCACGTGGACAGTCGCTGCGGCACCGGGCAACGATGCCTTCGCGGCGGCGACCACGATCGACGGGCTCGCGGGGGAGCTGACGGACTCGACGACCGGCGCGACGTCGGAGCCGGGTGAGCCGCGCCACAGTGCGGACGCCGGCGGCACGTCGGTCTGGTACCGCTGGACTCCGTCGCGCGACGGCACCGCGAGCTTCGAGGTCAGCTCGACCGAGTTCCGTTACGGCGTCGCGGCGCTCTACACCGGTTCGTCCGTCAACGGCCTCACCGCAGTCACGCCGGTCGACGGCCGGTTCGTCGTCCACGGCGGCACGACCTATTCGGTCGCGGTCGACGGCGCCGGGACCGGAATCTTCCGGCTCTCGTGGCGGAACGGACCGCTCAACGACGATCAGGCGCGTGCGGCGACCGTGTCGGGCGCCTTCGGGACATGGACCGGCGACAACATCGGTGCGTCGAAGGAGCCGGGCGAGGCCGCCCACGGCGGCGACCCGGGCGGCGCGTCCGTCTGGCTTGCGTGGACCGCGCCCTCCACGGGCTGGTTGACCGTCGACACCCTCGGCAGCGAGCCGACGCTCGACACGCTGCTCGCGGTCTACGCGGTTCGCTCGCCGGGGATCGAGCTGCAGGCCGAGGACAACGACAGCGCAGGTGCCGGCAAGAGCACCGTTCGCTTCAAGGCGTTCGAAGGGACCCAGTACCTGATCGCCGTCGACGGGTTCCGGGGCGCGACGGGCCGAATCGGCGTCGGATGGGCGCTTGCCGCCCCGTCGGCCTCTCCGCCTCCGGTGGTCGCGCTCACCACGCCGGCGGACGGAGCGCGCGTCGCCGGTCCTGCGGTCCAGCTCGAGGCCACGGCGAGCGACGGCGACGGAGTCGATCGCGTCGAGTTCCTGATCGACGGGACGATTGTCGGGTACGACCGCGACGCGCCGTATTCGATCGCCTGGAACTCGACGACGGTCATCGACGGTGCGCACATCGTGGCGGCGCGAGCCGTCGACACGACTGGAGCGACGACGACGGCGCCCGGTCGCAGCATCGCCGTCGACAACACGCCTCCGTTCGTCACGATCGACAGCGGCCCGTATGCGTACGGTCCTGTGACTTCGACCGACGCGACGTTCACATTCCACTCCGAGCCGAACGCCACGTTCGAGTGCGCGCTCGACGGCGCCGTCTTCTCCGCCTGCACGTCGCCGACGAGTTACAGCGGCGTCGCCGTCGGCACCCACCGCTTCGAGGTACGCGCGGTCGACGTTGCCGGCGTGCGTGGGCCGTCGCAGACGTGGACGTGGGAGGTCGCCGCTCCGCAGCCGGGCGACACGACGCCACCGGACACGATCATCCAGGCCGGTCCGTCCGGAACGACCACGGACACCACCGCGACCTTCCAGTTCGCCGCGACGGAAGCGGCGAGCTTCGCCTGCCGCCTCGACGGCGGCTCCTGGACGGCGTGCGTGTCGCCGCAGAGCTACGGCGGCCTCGCGACGGGCGCGCACACGTTTGACGTTCGGGCGACGGATTCGGCAGGCAACGTCGACGCGACGCCGGCGTCGAGAACCTGGACGGTCGGAGCGGCAGCGGACACCACGCCGCCGGAGACGACGATCACGGCAGGCATGAGCGGCTCGACGACGTCGACCTCGGCGTCCTTCGAGTTCTCCGCCAGCGAGGTGGGATCGACGTTCCAGTGCCGGCTCGACGCCGCGGCGTATGCGGCGTGCACGTCGCCCGTCTCGTATTCGGGCCTCGCGCTCGGCACCCATTCGTTCGACGTCCGTGCAACCGACGCCGCGGGGAACGTCGACCCAACACCGGCGACGAACGGCTGGACCGTGGCAGCGCCCGCGGACACGACACCGCCGGATACGTCGATCACGAGCGGCCCGAGCGGGACCGTCACCGCGACGACGGCCAGCTTCGCGTTCACGGCGACGGAGCCGAGCACGTTCGAATGCCGGCTCGACGTGTCGGCATGGGCCGCCTGCACCTCCCCGCGCGACTACGCCGCGCTCGCGGCCGGCTCACACACCTTCGACGTCCGCGCGACCGACGGTGCGGGCAACGTCGACCAGACGCCGGCCTCGCAGACGTGGACGGTGCAAGCTGCGACGGTCAACAACGACGCGTTTGCGAACGCGCAGGTCCTCGCCGGCGCGGGCGGCTCCGCGACCGGCTCGACGGTCGGCTTCACGAAGGAGGCAGGCGAGCCGAACCATGCGGGAAACGCCGGCGGGCACTCGGCCTGGTGGACGTGGACCGCTCCGGCGAGCGGTTCGGTGACGATCGACACGATCGGCTCGCCCTTCGACACGCTGCTCGCGGTTTACACCGGCACGTCGGTGGCGGCCCTCACGCAGGTCGCAGCGAACGACGACGCATCGGGAACGCAGAGCCGCGTCACGTTCACCGCGACAGCCGGCGTCGTCTATCGCATCGCGGTGGACGGGTTCGCAGGCGCGTCGGGCTCGGTCACCGTCAACTGGTCGCAGTCCACCGCGACGAGCACGTCGAACGACATGTTCGCGTCGGCCGCCACCCTCAGCGGCACCGCGACCGCGACAAACTCCGGCGCCACGAAGGAGGCGGGCGAGCCGAACCACGCCGGCAACGCGGGCGGCCATTCGCTCTGGTGGACGTGGACGGCGCCGGCGTCCGGACAGGTGACGATCTCGCTCGCCGGTTCGAGCTTCGACACGCTTCTCGGCGTGTACCTCGGAACGGCCGTCTCGACGCTGACGCAGGTCGCCGCGAACGACGACGCGAACGGCGGGTTGCAGAGTCAGGTCACGTTCTCGGCCACCGCCGGGCAGCTCTACCGGATCGCCGTCGACGGGTACGCCGGCGCGGTCGGGAACGTCAAGATCGCGGTGACATAGCGCGCCGCCGCGTTACCGCCGTTTCGAGACGCGCATGTCGTCGAGCAAGGTGACCGCCGCTCGGCGGGTCGCGGCGGATGCCTTCGGCCCAAAGCCGTAGAAGACGTAGAACGCGCGCCCGTGTTCCTGGAACGTCAGCTCGCCGCTGTCTGCGGGTGTGCAGAGGCCGCCCGCTCCCTTCGCATCGAGTTTGAAGTGCACCGGCCGCTGCGGGACTCGGCGCAGCATCCGTCTGCGCGAAGCACCGTCTCGCTCCTCGGTCAGCTGGACGGACGCGCCGTCGGCGCGCCAGGCGCGCTGGAGCGCACGCGAGCAGAAGTCCGGCGAGCGCAGGCTGGTCTGGAGACGGAAGGTGCTCACGCTGAAGACCGTCACCGGATCGACGACGCCGTTGATGCGGCCGATCGTCAGCTGCCAGTGCGCCGGCACGCGAAACAACACGCCGTCGCGATCGACGCGTGCTCCCGGGCTCGCGCCGGAGGCAACGCTGCACGGCGCGGCGCTGAGGACGAGCATGAGTACGACCAGTCTTGGCGTACACCGAATACGGTTCCGCGATCGCTTACGGTCCGTCCGTGCGTTCACGAGACGCGTCGGTTTGGTGCTACAGAGTGCATGCGCCGGTTATCTCTCGCCGTGGGTGGCAACCGCCCTCGCCGCCTGCCTCGGTGGCGTCGCCGGCGCGACTGCTATTGGAGGGCGCCCCGCACCGCAGCCGTTCGAGGGATCACCGAACCCGCGCGAGCTCGCCCTGGCCGATCTCGTCCGGCGGCAGGCACCTCGGCGCCGGTTCGCGCAATGGCCAGAACGACAGAATCCCCGCGGATGTCAAGGCCGGTCGAAAGCGGACCCCCGTTGCGCCGGTTGAAATCGGACCCTCTCCTTTGAGCGGCTGCTGGGGCGCGGTGCTGAGCTGAGTTGCCGGCTGCGACGATAAGGCGGTGATCGATGTCGAGGCGCTCAGTCGACTGCAGGAAGCGAGTTACCGCGGCGCTGACGCCGCCCTTCGCGCGTCATGGCCGGCTGACTCGGCGATGGACGCGGCCGAGCTGGCTGCTTTCCTGGCCGAGCGCCACTGGTGCGTACTCGCGACCACGAGCGCGCAGGGCCACGCGCAGGCCCGCCCGGTCGCCTTCACTGCGCTCGGGGCGTCGTTTTGGTTTGCCACCGTGGCTGGCGCGCGCCTGCGCAACCTGCGGCGGACTCCGTGGGCGTCGCTGGTTGTCGCTGCCGGCGAAGGCGACCAGCATCGCGCGGTCGCTGCGGACGGGCCGACGACGATCGTTGCGCGGCCACCGGAGGAGCTGCTCGCCGCCTGGCAAGAACGCCACGGCTCACGCGCAGATTGGGCGGCCGCCTGGTTTGAGCTGCAGCCCGCACGGCTCTTCTCGTACGCCGCAGAGGGTGCGCGTCGCTGAGCGCGCTCCTCGCTGTGGGGCGGTTTAGGGCTCGCGGGCGCGTGGGCGGCCGCCGAGGTCGCGGTCGCGGAGGCGGTAGCTGTCGCCCTTGAGGGAGAGGATTTCGGCGTGGTGGACGAGCCGGTCGATCATGGCGGCGGCGACGGTCTCGTCGCCGAAGATCTCGCCCCAGGCGGAGAACGGCTTGTTGCTGGTGACGATCAGCGAGGCGCGCTCGTAGCGGGAGAGCGCCGCCGGGGGTCAGCTTTCAACCGGCGTCAGGGGGTCAGTATTGAACCGGCGTCGATACGCGGACGCGGGGATTCGAAAATGGAGCTAGGCGGACTCGAACCGCCGACCTCCTGGGTGCGATCCAGAATCCGGGCTTTCCGGCTCGGTCCGTGATCTCCACGGATTCGTCTGTTTTGCAGAGAAGTTGTCTGCCCGACTGGTCGGGCGACACCGCATTCCCACCGATCTCCGTGCGCGGCAGGGTTGCATATGGGTTGCAGGCACTGTTGCCTCGGCTAACAACGGGCGAAGCCGCTGCCGATCACGTTGGTCGAGTCGAGGTGACCAGGATCATTGGCTTGCGCTTCCGTCTTCGGTCCCGGTCAACTGGTTCGAGATCGGGTCGACGACGATCAGGAACGTGCCCTGACCTTTGAGCCCTGCGTACGCACCGGTGCCGGAGACGATCTGGAACTGACC
>JABFWJ010000297.1 GCA_013362295.1 Thermoleophilia bacterium | reverse complement strand
AATCGGGCGCCGGGCGACCAAAAGTCCAGTCTTCGGCGGCGGTCAGGCTTCCGTCAGGAGAGACCGGGTCCGTGCGCTACGCCGCACGTTCACGCAGCTGCTCCGATCCACTCGTCAAAAAGGCGAAATTGCAGTACGTTCTGATCTCCGGGGTCAGGAGGAAAACCATGCGGCGCGAACTGGCGGGCGGGATCGGCGGACGGATTGCCCGTGCGCGGAAAGAGCACGGCCTCACGCAGGAAGAGCTCGCGGCCCTGGTGGGTGTCTCGCCGCGCTCGATCCAGGGCTACGAGGCCGGAAAGGTCGTGCCATACCGTCGGCTCGGCCGGATCGCCGAGGTGACGGACCGCCAGCTCCACTGGTTGCTGGAAGGCGACGGCGAACCGGTGGCCGACGTCGTCGAGCAGCTCGCCCGGCTGGTCGAGGAGCTCACAGTCGAGGCCCGGCGGATCCGCGTGGTCGCAGAGCGCCTGCAAGAGGTGCTCGACGCCGCCGCGGGACGGGCGGGCCAGGTTCCGGCCGCCTGAACGACCCACCCGTCGGCCCATGCGACCGGACAGGCTCGCCGGATCTTGCGTCCTACCTCGTTCGATCGCAAACGTAGAATCCGGCCGTGGAGCAGGAGTTCGTCGCCCTCGGGCACGCCGGCAGCGATGCGTACATCGGCCTCGAGACGTTTCCGAACCCGGGCGTCGAGGTGGTGGAGATGGTCAGCGACGAGCTGACCGCGATGTGCCCGATCACGAACCAGCCCGACTTCTACACCGCTCGCATCGAGTACCGGCCGCGCGAGCTCTGCCTCGAGTCGAAGTCGCTGAAGATCTACCTCTCGAGGTTCCGCGAGCAGGGCGCGTTCTGCGAAGCGCTCGCCGTGCAGATCCGAGACGAGGTGGCGGTAGCGCTCGCGCTCGAGCCGAGTGACGTTCGCGTCTCCCTGCGCCAAAAGGCGCGCGGCGGGATCACGATCACCGCCTCTACGTAGCGGTGAGCCTGTACAGGTGCTCGGGCCGGCCGGTTGCGCCGTAGCGCAGCGAGAGCTCGCCGGCACCGGTGGCAGCCAGGTACTCGAGGTACCGGCGTGCCGTACCGCGGCTGATGCCCGTCGCGTCGGCGATCTCGTTCGCGGTCATCTCACCGTCGGCCTCCCGCAGCGCGTCGACGATCAGCGAGAGCGTGGGCGCGGAGATCCCCTTGGGCAGCGAGTGACGGCCCTGCGAGCGCAGCAGCGAGAAGACGTGGTCGATGTCCTCCTGGTCCGGCTCGCGCAGCCGGTCGAGCCGCCTGCGCAGCGTGGCGTACGCCTCGAGCCGCTCGCGCAGCGTGTCGAAGAAGAACGGCTTCACCAGGTAGTGGATCACCCCGCCGTGGATCGCGGTGCGCAGCGTGTCGACGTCCTTCGCGGCCGTGACGGCGATCACGTCCACGCGCCGCTCGTCCGCCTCCCGCAGCCGGCGCAGGACGTCGAGCCCGCTCATGTCGGGCAGGTAGATGTCGAGCAGCACGAGCTCGGCCGCGAGCCCGTGCGCGGCCTCGAGTGCGCCCGCGCCGGTGTGCGCCTCCCCGACGACGGTGAAGCCCGGCACGCGCTCGACGTAGGAGTGGTGGATCGACGCCGTCATCGGGTCGTCGTCGACGACGAGCGTGCGGATCATGCCGTGACGACCACGCGGGGGTGGAAGACCGTGAAGCGCGCGCCGCCGTCGTTCTCGACGTGGACGCGGCCGCCGCGTCGACGGGCGGCCTGGCTGACGAGCGCGAGACCGAGGCCGCGCCGGCCCGTGCCGCGGCGGGCCTTCGTCGTGAAGCCGTCGTTGAAGATCTCGTCGACGAGCGCGGGATCGACGCCGGGCCCGGAGTCCGCGACCTGGATCAGCAAGCCGTCCTCGTGCGGGCGCACCGAGACCTCGATCCAGCCCCTGCCGAGCGGCGCAACCGACTCGAGCGCGTTGTCGACGAGGTTGCCGACGACGGTCACGAGATCACGCGTGTCGTCGAGCGCGGCCGGCAGCGAGGTGTCGGTGACGCGCAGGTCGACGCCGCGCTCGGAGGCGATCGCCGCCTTGCCGAGCAGGAGCCCGAGGAGCGCGGGGTCGCCGACGCTCTCGACGATCGACTCGACGAGCCGCTGGTGCACGAGCGCCTGGCTCTCGATGAATCCGACCGCGTCGTCGTAGCGGCCGACCTCGATCAGGCCCGCGACGACGTGCAGCCGGTGGGCGAATTCGTGCTCCTGCGCGCGCAACGCGTCGGCCAGGCTGCGGACATCGTGGAGCTCGCGGAGCAGCCCTTCGAGCTCCGTGCGATCGCGCAGGGTGACGACCGACCCGACGTGCTGACCGCGCAGCGATACCGGCATGCGGTTGACGACGAGCACGCGGTCGTCCACGAGCACGATCTGGTCCGGCCCCTCACTCGCCCCCGACATCACCTCACGAACGTGACCGGCCGGAACGATCTCGGTCAGCTTGTGCCCGATCGGGTCGTCCTCGAGCGCGAGCAGGCGCCGCGCCTCGTCATTCACGAGCGTGACCCGACCGTGGCGGTCGGCGGCGACCGTCCCCTCGCGGATGCCGTGCAGGACCGCCTCGCGCTGCTCGAGCAGCGTCGCGATCTCGTTCGGTTCGAGGCCGAAGGTCTGCCGCTTGATCCGGCGCGCCAGCAGGACCGAGCCGAGGACGCCGAGCGCCAGCCCGACGAGCGGCGGGATCAGGATCACGGGCAGGTCGGAGAGGAGCTGGGCGCTGACCGCGCTCTCCAGCACGCCCACCGAAACGAGGCCGATCACGCGGTGGTCGCGGCCGTAGATCGGGACCTTCGCGCGGACCGAGCGGCCCAGCGTCCCCGTCTGCACGCCGACGAACTCGCGTCCGGACAGGGCGACGCTCGGGTCGGTGGACGTCGGCTTCCCGATCTTCGACGGGTCGGGGTGCGAGTAGCGGATCCCGCGGCGATTCGCGACGACGATGAACGCCGCGTGCGTGTTGCGGCGGATCTCCTCCGCGATCGGATCGATCACCGTCCACGGACGCGCCTGTCCGAACGCCGCGCGGATCTCCGGGAGCGAGCGCACGGTGCGCGCGATCGCGAGCGACTGCTGGCCGGCCTGATGGTCGATCTGCCGCCGAGCCTGCACGAGCGAGACGACGAAGCCCGCGGTGACGGTGATGACGATCAGCGCGAGCTGCAGGAGGAGGATCCGCGTCGAGAGCGCAGGCCTGCCCAGGATCCGGTGCACCGTGCTGATTGTAGGAAGCGCCGGATCGCAGCGGTGTGAACACAACGAACAAAACGCCCGCAACGGACGAAACCGCGACAACGGCCGGAAGTCTCGACAGCGCGCGAAAGTCGCCCCACACTCCCCGCCGCCAAGCACGTCAACTCGGAGGAGGATGCAGGTGAGCGGAAAGTCCATCGTGCGGTGGGGAGCGGTTGCGAGCCTCGTGCTCGCGGCAGCCGTGCTCGCCGCGGGCGTCGCCGATGCGCGGACGTCCGCGAAGAAGCCCGGGCCCCTGGCCGCGCTGATCAAGCAATCGAGGGGCGAGTCGGGAATCGTCGTCTACGGAAACCCGCCCGCCGCGAACTTCAACGCGCTCGTCGACCGCTTCCACTACTACTACCCGTGGATCAAGGTCACCGAGTACGACCTCGACGACAACACGATCTTCTCGAAGTACGCATCGGAGGCGGCGCAGGGCGTGCGCACCGCCGACCTACTGATCGCGAGCGCTCCGAACCTCTGGGTCTACGCGGCACGCAAGGGCTACGTGCAGAACTTCACGCCGCAGGATCTCGACAAGTACCCGAGCTTCGTCAAGCAGTACCCAGGCGTGTACGTGATGTCGCCCGATCCGGCGATCATCGTCTACAACAAGCTGCTGTTGAAGGACAAGGTGCCGACGTCGGTCGCGGCGATCGCCTCGGACGCGGCGACGTACGGCAAGCTCACCGGATACACGGTCGACAACACGTTCGGCTACACGGGCCTGTACGGGTACGTGCAGAAGAAAGGCTGGTCGAACCTCCAGACGATCGCGAAGCGGCTGAAGCCCACGACGGGCGTCGGGTCGCAGCTGCAGCTCGTCGCGCAGGGCGGCGCCGTGGCCGCATACCTCACGTCGCCGACCGCCCGCTTCACGATCAAGAACAACTCGCAGTTCGCGCAGATCCTCGACTGGACGTACGCGACCGACGCGACGCCGATCGTGACCCGCGGCATCGGTGTGACGAAGAAGGCTGCGAGCCCCGCCTCGGCGAAGCTCTTCCTCGATTTCGTCTACTCGAAGGCCGGACAGCTCGCGATGTGCGATGCCGGCTTCACGGCGTTCCGGAACGACTACGTGCCGTCGGACGGCTGCACGAACACGCTCGCTGACGTCTACAAGAAGGTCGGCCAGAAGAACGTGTTCGTCGCGGGCTTCACCCAGAAGTTCGTCAACGACCGGCCCGCGTTCGCAAAGCGCTGGCACGGCATCTTCGGCTAGCGACCCGTGGCGTCGGTCGCCCACGACACGCTCGTCCTCCCGCGCCCCCGCCGGCAGCTGCTGCCGGCGGGGGTGCTGCAGGCGGCCGTCTGGCTCCTCGTCGTCGGGCTGATCGTCGGGCCGTTCGTGCCGATGCTGTACGCCTCGGTGCGCGACCGGCCGCTGTACGAGGCGGGCGGCGTGCTCACGCTCGATGCGTACCGCCAGCTGTTCTCGGACGGCGCGTTCTGGCGGGCGTGGGTGAACACGATCGAGTACGCATCGCTGACGACGGCCGTGGCCGTGGCCGGCGGCGCGGCCGCGGCCATCCTCGTCAGCCGCACCGACCTCGCGCTTCGGCGCGCGTTCGGCCGCCTGATCCTGCTGCCGATCCTGCTCCCGCCGCTCGGGCTCGTGCTCGGCTGGATCGTGGTGTGGGGCCCGGGCGGCTATCTCACAAACCTCTTCTCGCAACGGCTGCACATCGGCACGCTGGCGATCGACACCGTTCCCGGCATGTCGCTGATCGAGGCCTCCCGGCTCCTGCCCGTGGCCTACATGACCTGCGAGGCCGCGCTGGCGCGGGCGGACTCGTCGCTCGAGGACGCCGCACGCAGCGCGGGCGCGAGCCCGGCGCGTGTGCTGCGCTCGGTGACGATCCCGATGCTTCGCCCCGCGCTGCTCAACTCGGCCACGCTGATCTTCACGCTCGCGGTCGCCTCGCTGGGCATCCCGCTGCTCCTGGGCACGGCGCGGAACATCAAGTTCGTGTCGAGCTACCTGTACCTGCAGTGGACGAACGCGGCGCAGCCCGATCCGGCGACCGTGAGTGCCGGCGCGATGATGCTGCTGCTCGTCGCGACGCTCCTGCTGCTCCTGCGCAACCGCCTGCTGGGCGCGGAAGCGCGCTACGTGTCGATCGCCGGGCGCGCGGGCCGCAACGCGATGCTGCCGCTGCGCGCGCTGCGCTGGCCGCTCGCCGCGCTGATCGCGCTCTACCTCGTGTTCAGCACGCTGATCCCGGTCCTGGGGCTCGCCGTGATGTCGGTCGTCGTCGTCCTGACGCCGCTCGTCGCCCCGTGGCATCTGCTGACGTGGGCGAATTGGCACCAGCTCGCGACGGGCGAGTTCCACCGCGCGATCGTGAACAGCCTCGAGATCTCGCTCGTCGGAGCCGTGCTGGCGACGGCGCTCGTCGCGATCGCGACGCTCGTCGCTCACCGTTCGCGGTTCCCACTGAGGAAGGCGCTGCCCTTCGTGATGCTCTACCCGCGCGCGACGCCCGGTCTGATCGTCGGCATCGGGTTCTTCTGGACCTATCTGCTGACGTGGGGCGTCGGCAGCTGGCTGCGCGGGAGCATCTGGGGGATCATGCTCGCCTTCTGCGTCCGCAACCTGCCGTTCGCCTACGTCGTGATGTACCCGACGTTGGCGCGCATCGGCGAGGAGCTCGACCGCGCCGGGCGCGCGGCGGGAGCGGGGTGGTGGCGGACGTCCCGCAGCATCGTCCTGCCGCTCCTGCGTCCGGCGATCTTCAGCGCGTTCATCCTGATGTTCGTCGAGATCCTCTGCGACTACGACCCGGCGCTCTTCCTCGTCAAGCCGGGCAACGAGGTGATCGGCACCACGATGCTGTCGCAGTTCATCCAGGGAACGGTGGGGCCCGTCGCGGCGCTCGCGATGGTGCAGGTCGGCGTCACCGTGGTCGTGCTCGGGCTCGGCGCGCGACTCTTCAAGTACGGCTCTTCGAGTATCGGTGTGACGGGAGGTCACGATGCCTGAGATCGACGTTGCCTTGCTCGGGAAGACATTCGGCGAGCAGCGGGCCCTCGACGACGTCAGCTTTACGGTCGGGGACGGCGAGCTCTTCACGCTGCTCGGCCCGAGCGGCTGCGGGAAGTCGACGACGCTGATGTCGATCGCGGGCTTCCAGACGCCCGACGAGGGACGCATCGCGGTGGGAGGCGAGCAGTTCTTCGACGCCTCGCGCCGGTTGAACGTCGCCGCCGAGCGCCGCAACCTGGGGATCGTCTTCCAGTCGTACGCGGTCTGGCCGCACATGACGGTGTTCGACAACCTCGCGTTCCCGCTCAAGGTACGGAAGCTGAGCCGGAAGGACGTGGGCACGCGCGTGCGCGAGGTGCTCGAGCTCGTCGATCTCGCGCCCTACGAACAGCGCTACCCGCACCAGCTCTCGGGCGGCCAGCAGCAGCGCGTCGCCCTCGGGCGGGCGCTCGTCTACTCCCCGTCGGTGCTGCTGCTCGACGAGCCGTTCTCGAACCTCGACGCGAAGCTGCGCGAGCGCGCTCGGAGCTGGGTGAAGGACCTCCAGCACACGCTCGGTCTCACGACCATCTTCGTCACCCACGACCAGGACGAGGCGCTGTCGATGAGCGACCGCGTCCTCGTCATGAACGGCGGCGTCGTGCAGCAGGTGGGGACGCCGGAGGACGTCTACCGGCGGCCGGTCAACCGCTTCGTCGCGGAATTCGTCGGCCGGGTCAACCTGATCACCGGGATGGTCGCGCGGTACGAGAACAGCACCGCGATCGTCGATGCGGGCGAGGCGGTTCGCGGGCTGCGCGTGCACGTCGAGCACACACTCCTGCCACATGCGTCGCTGACGGTGGCCGTGCGGCCCGAGTCGCTCGTCGTCGAGCCGGCGAACGCGGCGACGTACAACGGCACGAACACGATCTCGGCGCGTGTCACGTCGATCGCGTTCCTCGGCGACCACTACCAGTACGAGCTCGACGCCGGCGGCCTCGCACTGACCGCGCAGAGCCCGAAGCAGGTCGACTCCGCCGATGTGAAGGTGCACATCCCGCCCGACGCGTGCGCCGTCGTCGAGTGACGGCAGGCTTGCTCGACGAGCCGGGCGCGTGAACCGCCGAGTCGCGCTCTGCATCGCCGCGCTGACCGCGTCGCAGGCCGCGGTGTACGTGGCCCGGCCGATCACGTCGTATCGCCTGCTCGGGCTGGGAGCCGGCGTGCGGGAAGTCGGCTTCGTCACCGCGGCGTTCGCGCTCGTCCCCCTGTTCCTGGCGATCCCGCTCGGGCGCTCCGCCGACCGCCGCCGCGCGCCGCTCGTCACGGCCGGGTGTGCGCTGCAGGTCGTTGCCTGCGCGCTGCTGGCGTTCGCACGGACTCCGCTCACCCTCGGAGCTGCGAGCGCCGTGCTCGGCCTCGGTCACCTCGGCGTCGCGCTCGGCGTCCAGGAGGTGATCGCGCGCGAGTCGGACGACCGGCATCACGACCGGGATTTCGGTCTCCTCACAGCAGGCGTCTCGCTCGGGCAGATGGCCGGTCCGCTGATCGGCGGCCTCGTCCTCGACAACGCCGGGTCGCTCGTGCCCGCCACCCGCGACGCCATGCTCGTCGCCGGGCTGATCGTCTGCGGAGCCGTCGTGCTCGCCGCGCTGGGTGAGCGGGGTCGCGGCGGTGCGGAGCCCGACGCCGCCTCGAGTCGCGGCAGCGTGCGCACGATTCTCAGGACGCGCGGAGTGCCGGCCGGGATGTTCGCGAGCATCGCGGTGCTCTCCGCCGCCGACGTCTTCACGGCGTACCTGCCGGTGATCGGCGAACAGCGGGGCCTCGCACCCGGCGCGGTCGGCGTGCTGCTGGCGCTGCGCGCCGGCGCCTCGATGGCGTCGCGCATCGGCATCGGCCGGATCGTGCGCCGCGTCGGGAGGGAGCGCCTGATCACGCTCAGCGCGGCTGCCGCGGCGCTCTCCCTCGGCGCGGTTGCATTCGTCCACAGCGTCGGTGCGCTCGCGTTCCTGTGCGTCGCCGCCGGCCTCGGCCTCGGCTTCGGGCAGCCGCTCTCGATGACGCTCGTCGTCCAGCTCGTGCCGCAGTACGCGCGCGGGACGGCGCTGGCCGTCCGCCTCGCCGGCAACCGCGTCGGCCAGGTGGCGGCACCCGCCGCGGCGGGCATCGTCGCAGGGAGCGCCGGGGCGCGCGCCGTCTTCTGGGTGCTCAGCGGGCTGCTCGCGACCTCCGCGCTGGCGATCGGGCGGGCGCCGGGCTCTAGAAGCCCGGGAAGCTCGGAGCCGTCGCCGCGTTGAGCTGCACGAGCAGCGTGGCGATCGTCGCGTCCTGCTGAGCGATCCGCTGGTCGCGGGCCGCGAGCTCGACGGTCAGCGCCTCGAGCCGCTCACGCAGCGCGGTCTCGACGACCGACGGCTCCGGCGGGGCGGGAGCGGCGGCAACGGCAGTGGCTGCCGGGGCCGGGACGCTCCTGCGCGAGTTCGCACTCTGGCGCAGCGAATCCCATTGCTCGGTGATCACGCCCGCCAGGCCGACGCGGGTCATGAAGCCGAGCTCCACGAGTACCTCGCCGAGCTTCCCGCCGGTCGTCCGCTGGACGCGAAGGGCCTCCTCGAGCTGGTCGGCCGTCACGAGTCCGCGCTCGACGATGATGTCACCGAGGCGCCTTTTCGCCGCAGATTCCATTGTTTTTGAGGTATCGGCTCACCCATTTCGGGCGGCATCCCTCTTTTGGTGGCAGAACGTATGGAAACGGCATGAGGCCGTTGTCCGTCGGGAGCACGTGGTAGATGATCGGACAGGCGACCCCCGTCATGCGCCGACTCGCCCTCTGCTCGCTGCTCGTGCTGGTCGTGCCCGCCACGGCCCGGGCCGGCGTGCGCGTGTCCGCTTTCTACTACCCGTGGTACGGGACGTCGACGCGCGACGGGGCGTTCCAGCACTGGGCACAGCGCGGCCATGCACCGCCGAACGACATCGCCTCGGCGTACTACCCCTCGCGTGGGCTCTACTCGTCGTCGGACCGCCTCGTCACGGGTGCCCAGATGGACGACATGCGAGCGGCCGGGATCGACGAGGTCGCCGTGTCGTGGTGGGGACAGGGCTCGCCGGAGGACGGGCGGCTCGCCGAGGTCGTCGCGGCGGCGCGCACGGACGGGCTCGCGGTGGCGGTGCACCTGGAGCCGTACGACGGCCGCACCGTCGCGAGCACGGTCGCGGACGTCGCGTACCTGCGGAGCACCTTCGGCATCCGGATCTTCTACGTCTACCGTCCGCTCGATCTGCCGGTCGCCGACTGGGCCGCCGCGGCCGCGGTGCTGCACGAGGGCGGCTCGACGCTGTTCGCGCAGACGGCGCTCGTCGGCGCGGCGGCGGCCGCGGGATTCGACGGGGTCTACACCTACGACATCGTCGTGTACGGCGGCGGGAAGTTCGCGAGGATCTGTTCGGAGGCGCGTGCGGTGAAGCTGCTGTGCGCGCCGTCGGTCGGCCCGGGCTACGACGCGCGCCGCGGCAGCGGCGATCCGGTCGTGAAGCCGCGGCGCAACGGAGCTACCTACGACTCGATGTGGAAGATGGCGATCACCGCGCGCGCCGACCGGGTCACGATCACCTCCTACAACGAGTGGCACGAAGGCACGCAGATCGAGCCGGCATCCTCCGGCCCCCGGTGGCGCGGGCGCTACCGCTACCTGAGCTACGACGGCGCGTGGGGGCTGCACGGCGTCGCGGCCGAGCGCGCTTACCTGACGCGCACGCGCTACTGGGCCGACGTGTTCCGCAGCACGTCGCTGCTGCAGCTGAAGACCAAGGCCTCGTAGACCGCAGCCTCGTCGACGCCGCGGAGCTGCGGGTGGTCCAGGTCGACGATCGCGTCCGGCCAGCGCTCGATGCCGATCGACGCCGCGCCTTCGTCGGCGCCGAAGCAGAGGAGTGAATCGAGCGAGATCACGCCGCGCGTGCCGGTCTGCCGCCGTGCGACACCCTCGAGCTCGCGCAGCTCCTCGAGCGGGTCGATGCGCACGTTCGAGTCGGAGCCGATGCAGAGGCCGATCTCGCGATGGCAGACGCGCGCGACCGGCAGGAACCCGTCGCCGAGATTCGCCTCGGTCGTCGGGCAGGCGCAGATGCGCGAGCCGGCGTCGCAGAGCAGGTCGAGCTCGTGGCCGTCCGCGTGCGTGGCGTGGACCACCGTGGTCCTCGGGCCGAGGCAGCCCTCGCGGTCGAGCAGCTCGATCGGCCTGATCCCGTGCTCGGCCAGGCACTCCTGGATCTCGCGCGGCTGCTCGTCGGCGTGCACGTGCAGCGGCAGCTCATGCTCGGCGGCGTACCGGCCTAGCTCGCGCAGCGCCTCGGCCGGACAGGCGCGCACGGAGTGCGGAGCGAGGCCGACCCGGATCCCGTCGTCGCGTAGGGCTTCGAGGCCGTGCAGGTACTCGGCCACCGAGCCCTGGCGGAAGCGCTCGATGCCGCCGCGGAGGTAGCAGGCGTAGAGCAGGGTGAGCTCGATCCCGGCCTCGGCGGCCGCCCCGGCGGCGGCGCGCGCCTCCTCGATGCCGAGATAGTGGAACTCGCCGACGGCCGTGTAGCCGTTGGCGCGCAGCTCGCGATAGACCTCCACGTACTCGCGGCGGATCTCCTCCACGGAGAGGGACGAGGCGAGCGCCAGCATCTCGTCGCGCCAGGCCCAGAAGTCCGCACCCTTGTCAAGGCCCCGGAGCGACCGCTGAAACGCATGGCAATGGGCATCGACGAATCCTGGAATCGTCAGCACAGGAATATCCTTGCAGTGTGATCCGCCGCAGCGCTCTGATCCGCAGCCTTCCGAACGCGCTCACGGTCGCGCGGATGCTCCTGATTCCCGTGTACGTGTGGCTGATCGCGACCTGTGACGGAGGACGGTCGTGGCCGGCCGCAATCGTCTTCGGCACAGCCGGTGTGACCGACCAGATCGACGGCTTCCTCGCGCGCCGCTGGCACGTCGAGTCCGCATTCGGCAAGATCGCCGACCCGCTCGCCGACCGGCTGATGATCGACGCGGCGGTGATCATGCTCATCCACGCGGGACGCCTCCCATGGCTCGCGTTGCTGATCCCGGCGCGCGACCTGCTCGCGCTTGCGGGGACGCCGGTCCTCATGGGACGCGGGTACGAGTTTCAGGTCAACCGCGTCGGAAAAGTTGCGACGTGGCTGCTCTATGCGGCCCTGGGGTTCATCATGGTCACGCACGACGGCACACAGTGGCCGCTCTGGTTCTTCTGGAGCGGGCTTGCGCTCGCGCTCGTTGCGCTGGGCGAGTACGCGCTGAAGGCGCGGCGTGAGGTGCTGGCGTGAGGGCTGTTGTCATGGCGGGGGGTGAGGGAACCCGTCTGCGGCCGCTGACGTCGAACCAGCCGAAGCCGATGGTGCCGATCGTCGGCAAGCCGTGCATGGAGCACATCCTCGAGTTGCTGCGCGACCACGGCTTCGAAGACATCGTGATCACCGTCGCGTTCCTGCCGCAGGCGATCCGCTCCTACTTCGGGGACGGCGACAGCCTGGGCCTGAACATCGAATACTCGGTCGAGGAGAGCCCGCTCGGGACCGCCGGCTCGGTGCGGCTCGCGAGCGACCGCCTCGACGACACCTTCCTCGTCATCTCGGGCGACGCGCTCTGCGACATCGACATCGAGCAGATCGTCGAGTTCCACCGCGCGAAGGGCGCCGACGTCACGATCGGGCTCAAATCGGTCGAGAACCCGCTCGAGTTCGGGATCGTCGTCACCGACGAGGACGGCCGCGTCGAGCGGTTCCTCGAGAAGCCGTCGTGGGGGCAGGTGTTCTCCGACACGATCAACACCGGCATCTACGTGCTCGAGCCGGAGGTGCTCCGCCACATCCCGACGGACAGCCCGTTCGACTTCTCGAAGGAGCTCTTCCCGCTGCTGCTCGAGATGGGGCGTCCGATCTACGGCTACGTCTGCGACGGCTACTGGCAGGACATCGGGAACCTCGATCAGTACCGGCAGGCGAACTTCGACGCGCTCGACGAGAAGGTGCGTCTCAACGTGCCGGGACTGAAGATCCGCGGCGACGTCTGGATCGGTGAAGGCGTCGAGATCGACGACGTCGAGGGCGTCGAGGGCCCCGCGTTCATCGGCAACTACTGCACGGTGTCGCCGGAGTCCTCCGTCGGCCCGTACAGCGTGCTCGGACCGACCACGACGCTGCGTGAGCGCTCGCGCGTCGCGCGGTCCGTGATCGACGCGTCGTGCTACATCGGCCGCAGCGCCGTCATCGAAGGCGCGATCCTCGGGCGCAACTGCGACGTGCGGCCGCACGCGCGCGTGCACGAGGGCGTCGCGATCGGCGACCAGGTGACGCTGGGCGACCAGTCGGCGGTGTTCCCGGGGGTGCGCATCTACCCGTACAAGGAGGTCGAGTACGGCGCGCAGATCCACGAGAGCCTGATCTGGGAGTCGCGCGGCACCACCCGTGTCTTCTCACAGGACGGTGTCGTCGGCCTCGTCAACGTCGACCTCACGCCCGAGGTCGCGCTGCGCTTCGGCGCCGCGCTCGGCACGTCGCTGAAGCGTGGCGCGCGCGTCGTCGCGAGCCGCGAGAGCGCGCCGCCGTACCGGATGATCAAGCGCGCGCTGATCTCAGGCCTCAACTCGACCGGCGTGCACGTCGCCGACCTGCGCACGCTGCCCGCACCCGTCGGCAAGCACCTGATGAAGACGCAGGGCTACGACGCGTCGTTCCATGTCGGCGCGTCGACGACCGACCCGGAGGCGGTGCAGATCAGGCTCTTCGAGCGGCCGGGCGTCGCGTTGTCGACGGCCATGCAGAAGGAGATCGAGAAGCACTTCACCCGTCAGGAGCTGCGGCGCGTCCCGTTCGGCGCAGTCGGGTCGATCGGGTACCCGGCCCGTGCGCGCGAGAGCTACGCGAACGACCTGCTCGCGGAGCTCGACGGAGAGGCGATCAGGGCGCGCAGCTTCCGCATCGTCGTCGACTACGGCTACTCGGCCGGCAGCTTCGTCCTCCCGCTGCTGCTCGGGCCGCTCGGGGTCGAGGCGATCACCGCGCACGCGTTCGAGTCGGACGTCGGGACGGCGCCGGTCCGGCTGGGCGAGACGATCGACCAGGCGCGCCGGCTCGTGCCGACGGTCGAGGCGACGTTCGGCGCCGTCTTCGATCGCTCTGCCGAACGGATCTTCCTGATCGACGAGACCGGCCGGGAGGTCCGCCCCGACCAGGCGCTGCTCCTCTTCCTGCACCTGATCGGCCTGCGGAGCAGTGGGACGGTCGCCGTCCCGATCACCGCGACGAGCCAGGTGGAGCAGGTCGTCGGCGGGAAGCTGAACGTCGTCCGCACCGAGGCCTCGCTCTCCGGCCTCACGCAGGCGGCGGCCTCGGACGGCGTGATCTTCGCCGGGGCGCCCGGCGGCGGGTTCGTGTTCCCGGGCTTCCTGCCCGCCTACGACGCGATCGCCTCCCTCTGCAAGCTCCTCGAGCTCCTCGCCGCCGTCGAGCAGCCGCTCTCGAAGCTCGTCGCCCAGCTCCCTCGCCCGACCCTGATCCACCGGCAGGTGCAGTGCCCATGGGCGCTGAAAGGCACCGTCATGCGCGTCCTGAACGAGCGCTACGCGGACGGGAACGTCGACGTGACCGACGGGATCAAGATCTTCGACGAACGCGGCTGGGTGCAGGTGCTCCCAGACGCGGACGAGCCCGTGATCCACCTCTACGCCGAGGGCGAGACGACCGAGACCTCCGAAGACCTCGAGAACGAGCTCCGGACGCTCGTCACGGACGTGATCGAGCGGGAGGAGATCGGCGCCCGCGCCTGAAACCCTTAAGCTGAGGTTGACGGTTTCTTGTACCCTCAGTGAAAACCAGGGCATTCTCGACCGACGACGAAAGGCGGCAGTGTGGAACCGCTCCCCGATCTCGGCTCGCTGGACGACGGCGCGCTGAAGAGCTTGATCGAAGACCTCGAGCAGCAGGAGCGCGAGGTCAGCTACCAGCGCCGCCTGCTGCACGGCAAGATCGACATCCTGCGGGCGGAGCTCGTGGCGCGCCTCCAGAAGTCGGGCGGCCGCAGCGTGCTGGAGCAGGTCGACGTCGACCGGCTCACCGACATCCTCACGGGGAAGGCTGCGCCGCCGGCCTGAGCGTAGGCTCGGCGGAGCGACAAGAGAGCAGTCCTGATGAGTGTCGTCTACTGCCAGGAGTGCGGCTTCCAGAATCCGGAGTCCGCGAACTACTGCTCCCGATGCGGCGCGCTGCTCTCGAAGGGCGAGCCGTCGGTCGAGGCGACACAGACGTTCTCGGCGGAGGAGGTCGGCGCCCTCGAGCACGAGGACTTCGGGCTCGAAGGCCCGGCGCTCGTGGTGCGCGCGGGCGGTGGCAGAGCGGGGGAGAGCTTCAGGCCGACCGGCGACCGGACGCGGATCGGGCGGTCGCCAGACTGCGAGATCTTCCTCGACGACGTCACCGTCTCGCGCAACCACGCGGTGCTCGTGCAGCAGAACGGCAAGTTCCACGTGGAGGACCAGGGCTCGCTGAACGGGACGTTCGTCAACCGCAAGCGCATCGACAGCGCGCCGCTCACCGAGGGCGACGAAGTGCAGATCGGCAAGTACCGGATGACGTTCATCGCATGACGACGACGGCGTCCCAACCACGGGAACGCCTGCTGCGCATCGGCGAGGTCGTGCGGCGGCTGACGGAGGAGTTCCCCGACATCTCGATCTCGAAGATCCGCTACCTCGAAGACGAGGGGCTGCTGACGCCGCGCCGCACTCAGGGCGGGTACCGGCTCTTCAGCGAGGCCGACCTCGAACGGCTGCAGACGATCCTCCGCCTGCAGCGCGACGAGTTCCTGCCGCTGCGCGTGATCCGCGACGAGCTCGACGCGCCCGGGCAGAAGGAGCGCAAGCGGCGCCGCCCGGTCGCGCTCGGAGCCGAGGAGGAGACGATCACGCACGACGAGCTGTGCGAGCGCGCGGGCATCGACCCGAACGCCGCGAAGGAGCTCGAGGAGTTCGGGCTGCTCGCGCCGCACGGAACCGCACGCGAGAAGCGCTATCCGGAATCCGACGTCGACGTCGCCGCGACGTGCGCGCAGCTGATGCGCTACGGCGTCGACCCGCGGCACCTGCGCACGATCCGCACCGCGACCGGCCGTCAGGCGGCGCTGATCGAGCAGCTCTTCGCCGCGGCGCTGCGCGGCCGCAACGCCGAGCGCCGCCGGCAGGCGCTGCGCGACATGCAGCAGCTCGCGGAGCTGGCGGGCGAGCTCTCGTCGCAGCTCTTCTGGCGCGACCTGCGGGGCATGACGTTGTGAACGGCTGCGCGCGGTGACGGACCTCCGCTCGAAGATCCGGGAGGTCCCCGACTTCCCGACGCCGGGGGTCGGGTTCAAGGACTTCACGCCGCTGCTCGCCGACCGGGAGGCGCTGAGCTCCACCGTCGGGGAGCTCGCGACGTGGGTGAAGGAGAAGAACTGCGACCTCGTGATCGGCGCGGAAGCACGCGGCTTCATCCTGGGCGCCGCGATCGCCATCGAGGCGGGCGTCGGCTTCGTGCCGGCGCGCCGGCCGGGCAAGCTGCCGCCCGAGACGATCAGCGTCACCTACGCGCTCGAGTACGGGCAGAACTCGCTCGAGCTGCATCCCGACCTGATCCCAAAAGGCTCGAAGGTCGTGATCCACGACGACGTGCTCGCGACCGGCGGCACCGTCGAGGGCATCAAGAAGCTCGTGGAGCAGCTCGGCGCTAAGGTCGTCGGCACCTGCTTCATCATCGAGCTCACGTTCCTCGACGGCCGTAAGCGCCTCGAGGGCACCGACGTGCACGCGCTGATCACGTATTAGCGCGGGGAGTCTGTGCTCCCCAAAAGTGCGGAACGTCTCCAGCCGGATGCATCAGCGTCCGATAAATGCGGTAAGAGAAGAAGATGTACGACACGCTCACCACGACCTACACGTTCAACTGTCCGATGCACGGTGAGACGCACGTACGGCTGTCCCGCTTCCGCCGGCTCGAGCAGCTGCCGGGCACGCAGCATCCCGCGGTGTTCCGCGTCGAGTTCGAGTGCGGGTGCGGGGAGGACCATCCCGGGCTCGTCTCGCACGAGGACCTCGACTGGGCGCCGCTCGGCCTGCACGACGGCACGCAGTACGTCAACCTGATGACGTCGCGTGTCGAGGCGCTCGCGTCCGAGCTCGGCGAGCTCGCCGCGACGCGGATCAAGGCGGGGGAGTGGCCGTGGAGCTTCTTCTGCTGGCCGGAGGAGCGGCCGCGGCCGGTGTTCCCGTCGGCGTTCAGGTTGCTCGCGCCCGCCGCGAGCGGCGACCGCGTCGGCCTCCTGGTGCGCTGCCCGGCCTGCGGCAAGGTCTCGGTGAACCTCGTCACGCGTGCCCATGTCGACGTGCCGTTCGTGAACGACCGCGAGGTGGGGGTGGTCGAGCACCTCTTCCACGAGGACGCGACCGCGACGGCCGCCGAGTTCCACGCGGAGCTCTGGTCCGGTTCGTTCGACGCCCGCCGTCTCGGCCTCGAGTGACTCCTACTTGAGCGATTCGTTCCCTCCCGCCAGGGATCCTGACGGCGGACGCCCGGCCGATACCTGGGCTGGGTCATGAGTCTCCAGCCGCAGCCGATGCGGGGCGCCTCGCTGCTCCTCGCGCACTGTGCCGCCGTGGTCAACGAGCGGGAGAGTGCCTACACCCGCCTCGAGCACCAGCTGGGCGGCGAGCTGACGCGCCTACTGGTCTTCGCGTTGAGCGGGCCTCACGGCCGCCGCGGCTCGTCCTCGCCGTAGACGCGGACGAAGAGGAAGATCAGGAAGCCGCCGACGCAGCCGGCGATGAAGGTGACCGCGCTCGAGAAGCCGACGGCGCGGCCGCCGATCCAGATGAAGAGCCCGAAGAAGAGGGCCCAGAGAAACGACGTGATGCCGTGGGCGATGGACGGAGGACGCAGGTGCATCGCGCGCGATCCTAACGGGACCAAAAATTCACCGAGCCGGTGGCGCTTTCGTCCACCTCTCCCGTGAACCTTCGGCTTCCGCCTACGGCCCTCGGGAGCGGCTTCGATCTACTCGCGCTCCGTGCTCGGTGCAAGGAGGAACCTATCCGTACGGCCAGGGCCGATCAAGCCCGTCGCGCGCGAAAAGGATGCATTTTGCGCACAGCAAATTGTCCACATTTCCACGGCCTTTCGACGTGCCTGGGGAAAAGTCTGTGGAATGTCGCCGCGGCCGGCCTGGTCGTTCGGGAGGGGCGGGACCGGAGCTCGAAACGGCTTCCGTTTCGACTTTCCATAACACCGACTCTCGTGCATTCCTGCAACGGTCTCAACCAGATGGTTTGCGCCGCTCGAACAGTGGCTAGACAAGCTCCTGCGTGACGACGGAGTCCGACATCCTCCTGTTCAGCGAAGACCTGCAGCAACTGGTCGAAACGGCGGAGGAACGCGGAAACGTCCTGCAGTCCGAGCTGAACGACGTGCTCGAGCCGCTGAACCTTGATCCGCTCGAGGCCGACGCCCTCTACCGCGAGCTCGAGACACGCCAGATCGACGTGATCGTGGACGTGAACGAGGACGGCGAGCCGCCGCTGGAGCCGCCGCCCGAGCCTCAGCCGCTTCAGATCTCGTGGGAGACGACGACGGACGCGCTGCAGCTCTTCCTACGCGAGGCGGGCCGCCACCCGCTGCTGACCGCCGCCCAGGAGGTCGAGCTGGCGAAGAAGATCGAGCGCAACGACATGGCGGCCAAGCAGCGGATGATCCAGTCGAACCTGCGTTTGGTCGTGTCGATCGCCAAGAACTACCGCAACCAGGGGCTGCCGTTCCTCGACCTGATCCAGGAGGGCACCCTGGGCCTGATCCGCGCGGTCGAGAAGTTCGACTGGCGCCGCGGGTACAAGTTCTCCACCTACGCCACGTGGTGGATCCGCCAGGCGGTCGCCCGGGCGCTCGCCGACAAGGCGCGGACGATCCGGATGCCCGTCCACATCGTCGAGCGGATGCAGAAGATGAACCGCGCCGAGCGCTCGCTCTGGGCGGTGCTGGGCCGGGAGCCGACGCTCGAGGAGGTCGCCGAGGAGGCGAACCTCCCGCTCCAGCAGGCCAAGGAGGTGAAGGCCGCGGCCCGCGCGTCGACCTCCCTGGATGCCCCGGTCGGTGAGGCGGACGACGCCGTGCTCGGCGACTTCGTCGCCGGCGACGGGCCGCTGCCGGATGAGCAGGTCGAGGACTCGCTGCGCTCGCAGACCCTCGCGGACGCGCTGCGCGCCCTGCCGGACCGCCATCGCGCGGTCGTGATCCTGCGCTACGGCCTCGACGACGCGGATCCCAAGACGCTCGAGGAGATCGGCCGCCGCCTGGGCCTGACCCGCGAGCGCGTCCGCCAGATCGAGGTCGAGGCCCTGAAGCGCCTCTCGACGCTGCACGAGATGGAGGCGGTCGCCTACACGTGAAAGGCTCGAATCTGGTTGCGCTTCGCGCAATCAGATTCGGCTACCGAATCTGATTCGGCGCAGCCGAACCAGCTTCGAGCGACTCAGGTCTGCAGGTAGAGCTGCAGCCCCGGGGCGACGGCGCGCAGCTCGCGCAGGGCGCGTGTCTCGAGCTGGCGGACGCGCTCGCGGGTGATGCCGAGGTCGTTGCCGACCTCCTCGAGCGTCTGCGGCGCCCGGCCGTCGAGGCCGAAGCGGCGCAGCACGACGTGCTTCATGCGCGGGTTGAGTCGGTCGATCGCACCGGCAAGCTCCTGCGAGCGGGCGTTGTCGGCGTGTGCGCCGTCGGGGGACTCGGATTTCACGTCCTCGATCAGGTCGGCGACCATGCTCTCGCCGTCGCCCACGGGCGTCTCGAGCGAGACCGGGTCCTCGACCAGGCTGAAGAGCTCCCGGACGCGCTCGACGGTGAAGCCGGAGTCCTTCGCGATCTCCTCGACCGTCGCGTCGCGGTTGAGCTTCTGGGTCAGCTGGCGGCGCGAGCGCAACGCCCGGCGCACCTGCTCCGCGACGTGGACGGGCAGCCGGATCGTGCTGCCTTGGTCGGCCAGCGCGCGGGTGACCGCTTGGCGGATCCACCAGGTCGCATAGGTCGAGAGCTTGTAGCCCATCTTGTAGTCGAACTTCTCGACTGCCCGGATCAGGCCCATGTTCCCCTCCTGGATCAGGTCGAGGAGCGGCACGCCGGCCTTCGTGTAATTCCGGGTGATCGACATCACGAGCCGGAGGTTGCACTCGATCAGGCGGCGCTTCGCGGCCTCGTCGCCCAGGTCCTTGCGCCGCGCGAGCTCGCGCTCCTCGACCGGGGTCAGGAGCCGCCCGTCGCCGATCTGGCGGACGTAGAGCTTCAGCGGATCGGACGACTGGAGCCGCTCGTCGTCGCTCAGGAAGGCGTTCTCGGGCTCGTCCTCCGGCTCGTCGACGAGGTCGAGAGCCGGCAGGAGCTCGAGAGCGGGCTCCGAGGTGTCCTCGTCGGCCGAAAGGTCGGCAACAGGTTCTTCCACGACAGTTCTATCGGCTGCAGGAGCCGCGAACTTGAGATGTAAAGAGTCCTCGGAACTCCCCAACAAAGGGGTTCCCCCGGGCGTCTTCCAACCTAGGATCGACTTATGTGTGGCATTGCCGGATACAGCCTTCGTTCCCGCTCGGCACTCGAGCGGACGCTGGCCGCGCAGTCCTTGCTGGCGGCGATCGCCGAGCGGGGCGCGGACGCCGTCGGCTATGCCTACCGCCGGCCGGGCGACTCCTACGCCACGGTGGTCAAGCAGCGAACGCCGGCCTCGCAGCTCCTCGACCGGGTCTCGGTGCCCCAGGAGGTCGACCAGCTCCTCGTTCACGTCCGGGACTACACCAAGGGACACCCCTCGATCCCCGCCAACAACCACCCGGTGCGCCACGGGCCGGTGGTCGGGATTCACAACGGGATCATCACGAACGACGACGAGCTGCTCGCCCCCCACTCCTGCGCGCGGGCCGAGCCGCGCATGACTGTGGACTCCGAGGCGATCTTCGCGATCGCCGCTCACTCCAGGAACGACGCGCGCGCGCTCGAGCACCTGCGGGGCGCGATGGCGACGGCCTGGCTCGACGAGCGCGAGCCCGGCGTGGTCTTCCTGGCCCGCGGCAGCGGCCGGCCGCTCTGGATCGGCGAGGCGCGTGACGGCGTCTTCTTCGCCTCGACGAAGACCGCCCTCGAGGTGCTCGCCCACTACCTCCGGGTGAGGCTGCGGACGCGCGAGCTGCGCCATGGAACGCTCCTGGCCCTCGAGGACGGAGCGATCGTCCGCAAGGAGCGGTTCCGGCCCGATCTCGAGTTCGTCGAGCACGACCCGCTGCCGTCGGTGCGGGCCCCGCACGAGCGGGACGTCTGCCTGCGGCGCCTCAAGGCGCTCGCCGCGTAACGAGGCTCAGTCGACGGAGCCGTCGGCGCCAACGATTGCGCCGTCCTCGACCAGCCGCTCGCGGACCAGGAACTGGAACGTCGCCCAGGCCCCCCGGCGCGCCTCGAACATCCGGTAGACCTGCCACTCGGTGAGCAGCGAAGGGTCGGCCCGCCGCGCAGCCTGCCAGTCGCCGAACTTCGGAAGCCGGCCGAGCTCGCGGGCGAGCGCCGCGCCCTGGGTGATCGCCCGCTCCAGGCGCTCCTCCCCCAC
>JABFWJ010000440.1 GCA_013362295.1 Thermoleophilia bacterium | reverse complement strand
ATGGCCCTGCATGCCAACCTCCTTAATTGCACATGTGTGTAGTCATTGCGCTGATGTATACTCACTTCGATGGGCGACGTCAAGCCGGTCCACGAGACACCGACAGGAGGCGGACGCGAGCGGCAGCGGCGGCGTACGCGCAAGGCGATCATCGACGCCGCCGTTGAGCTGCTCGCGCGCGGCGAGGACCCCTCGGTGGCCGACGTCGCCGAGGCCGCAGACGTCTCGCGGCGCACCGTGTACCTCTACTTCCCCACCCTCGAGCACCTCCTGGCCGACGCGGCCCTCGAGGCCGCGCGGGCCACGGTCGAGCCGCGGTTCGAGGCGGGAGGCGACGTCGCGGAACGCCTCGAGGGGCTGGTGCGCGCAGTGCAACAGGGGTTCGCAGACACCGAGGCGCTCGGCAGGACGATCATCCGCCTCACGATCGGCGCGGCCGGCGCCGCTCGGCCTGCAGGGTCGCCGCGGCGCGGCTACCGCCGGGTCGAGTGGATCGAGCGGGCGCTCGAGCCGCTTCGCCCCGAGCTCCCTCCCGACCGCTTCGAGCGGCTCGTCTCGGCTCTCACCTTGTTGATCGGGTGGGAGGCGATGATCGTGCTCCAGGACACACGCGGTCTCGGTGTGAGCGAGGCCGAGGAGGTGTGCGTCTGGGCCGCCCGCGCGCTCCTCGCGGCGGAGACCACTTGACCGCGCAGGGCTAGACTCGCTCATGGCTCATGGCTCACGGCGAACGCATCGCGATCGCACTCGACGGCGTCGGCAAGAGCTTCGGCGGCGTCCCGGCGGTGAGCGGCGTCAGCCTCGAGATCGTCGAGGGTGAGTTCTTCTCGCTGCTCGGGCCGAGCGGCTGCGGCAAGACGACGACACTGCGCATGATCGCCGGATTCGAGACGCCCGACGTCGGCAGCGTCGTGCTCGCGGGGACGGATGCGACGACGGTCCCGGCGAACCGAAGGCCCGTCAACATGGTCTTCCAGCACTACGCGCTGTTCCCACACATGTCGATCTACGACAACGTGGCGTTCGGGCTCAGGGTGAAGCGCGTGCCGCGCGCCGAGCACGCCGAGCGGATCGCCCAGCTCCTGCGCGTCGTCGCGCTCGAGGGCTATGAGCAGCGGCGTCCGCGGCAGCTCTCAGGCGGTCAGCAACAGCGGGTTGCACTCGCGCGGGCGCTCGTGAACCGTCCCGCGGCGCTGCTCCTCGACGAGCCGCTCGGAGCGCTGGACGTGAAGCTGCGCAAGCAGATGCAGCTCGAGCTGAAGCGGATCCAGAACGAGCTCGGAACGACATTCGTCTACGTGACGCACGACCAGGACGAGGCGCTCGCGATGAGCGACCGGATCGCCGTCATGAACCGCGGCCGGGTCGAGCAGCTGGGGACCCCTCGTGAGATCTACGAGCGGCCGCGCACCGCGTTCGTGGCCGACTTCATCGGTTCGCTGAACACCCTCGATGTGCAGATCGACGAGCTGGTCGGCGGCTGCTGCGTCAGCCGCTTCGACGCCGGCGAGCGCGTCGTCGCCTCGGTCGACGGACGGCCCGCCGTCGGCGAGCGGGTTCGCGTCGCCGTCCGACCCGAGCACGTCCGGATCGGCCCCATGGGAAGCACGACGCCCGCCGACGGGTCACGGCTCGGCGGGACGATCGCCGAGCTCGTCTATCTCGGGATGTACACGCAGTTCCACGTCGACACGGCCGCCGGCCGCATCGTCAGCCACCGCCTGGCCGACGAGCCGGTGGTGCGCTTCGAGCCGGGCGCCGCGGTCACCGTCTCCTGGCCCTCCGAGCACGCCACGGTCGTCGAGCCGGCTCAGCTATCGAGCTGAACGCGCCGTTCGGCCACGCGCCGCCCGACCTCGGCCGCGACGACGACCGTCAGCGAGGCGACGAGGACGACGACCGCCACCGCGATCACCTGCGGCAACCGGCTCGGGAAGCGCAGCGCCGAGTAGAGATAGATCGGGAACGTCGGCCGCGTCCCGATCACGAACGACGCGACCGCGTACTCGTCGAAGGACGTCGTGAACGCGATCAGAAAAGCGGACACGACCGCCGGCAGGATCAGGGGGAGTGTGATCGAGCGGAACGTGCGGAGGCGGCTCGCGCCGAGGTCGTAGGCGGCCTCCTCGAGCGAGGCGTCGATCTGCTCGAGCCGCGGAACGAGCACGAGGATCGTGTACGGCAGCGTGATCACGATGTGCCCGATCACGACGGTCGGGAGGCCGTTCGGGACGCCGAGCGTGTGGAAGAGGAGCAGGAGCGAGATCCCGAACACGACGTACGGGATCACGAGCGGGCTCAGGAGCAACGCGGTGACTGCGGCCTTTGCACGGAACCGCCGGCGGGCGAGGGCAAGCGACGCGAGCACGCCGAGCACGACCGCGCCGAGGCTCGTCAACGCCGCGATCAGCGCGCTCGTCTCGACCGCGGCCCGCAGGTCCGCGTTGACGAGGAAGTCGTGGTACCAGTGCAGCGTGAACCCGGCGAGCGGGAACGCGGGCACGTCGGAGTTGTTGAAGGAGAAGATCAGCAGGATCACGATCGGCGCGTAGAGGAACGCGACGACCAGCGCGAAGAACACGCGCAATGCCCAGGCGCCGTTCTTCGAGAGCGCGACGTCCATCAGTCGGCGACCACCTGCTGGGGCTGCAGGAAACGCGAGCAGACGACCGTCAGCACGGCGACGACGCCGATCAGGAAAAGCGCGAGCACCGAGCCCGTCTCCCAGTCCGGAAAGCCGGTGCCGAAGAGATCGACGATCTGGTTGCCGTACATGTACCCGGTCGCTCCGCCGACGAGCGAGGGCGTCACGAACTCGCCGAGCGTCGGAACGAACACGAAGAAGAATGCGGCCACGACGCCGGGGAGCGAGAGGGGCAGCGTGATGGCGCGGAACGCCTGCAGGCGACTGGCGCCGAGGTCGCTCGCGGCCTCGAGCAGCCTGCGGTCGAGGCTCTCGAGCGAGACGAAGATCGGCAGGGCGACGAACGGGAGCCAGATGTACCCCAGCACGAGCATGACTGCGAACCGGCTGTAGAGCAGCTGTGACAGCGGGTGCTCCGGCGAGCGGATCCCCGTCCAGAACAGGAACGTGTTCACGACGCCCTGGTCGCCGAGGATCACCTTCCACGCGAGCACGCGCAGGAGGTAGCTCGTCAGGAACGGCGCGATCAGCAGCAGGAGCAGGATGTACTTGCGCTTCGTCCCGGACAGCGCGAGGAAGTACGCGAGCGGATAGGCGAGCACGACGATGATCGCGGAGACGATCGACGACATCTGCACCGACTTCCAGAAGAGCCGCAGGTAGATCTGCTCGTGTGCGACGCTGCGCCACCCGGCGAGGGTGAAGCCGTGCGGCCCCGGGAAGAGCGAATAGACGTTGAAGCTGTAGGCCGCGACGATTGCGATCGGCGCGAGGAAGAAGACGCCGAGCCACGCGAGCGGTAGCCCGAGCAGGCTCGGCGTCGTCAGGTCTTGCGCCGCCCGCCGGCGTCTCAGGAAGCCTTCACCTGTTCCCAGCGCCTCGCGTAGACCGCACGCCGCGGAATGTCGCGGTCGAGGTGGGCGTTCGGCTCGGTCACCGCCTTCAGGTTCGTCAGCTGCAGTGCCTGCAGCAGGTCGCTCGACGACGGGCGCGCGACCGTGTTGGCGTGCCCGTAGCCGTAGTTGTCCTCGAGCCACTTCGCGGACGCGGTCGAGCTCCAGGCGTTGACGTAGTCGTGGGCGAGGTGCGTCCGCGGGCTGCCCTTCAGCAGCATCAGCATGCCGACCCACGCGATCGGCTTCTCCTTCGGGCGCATGTAGACCACGGGCAGGCCCTTCTTCTTCATCTGCACCCAGTCGTTGGGCCACGCGTACGCGATCCAGATGTCACCGGAGCCGAACGCCTCCCAGAGGTTCGTCTCGGACGACCAGATCAGCCGCACGTTCTTCTTCTTCGCGGCGAGCAGCTGCTGCGACTTCGAGAGCTCGGCGTCGCTCTGATTCCACGGATCCTTGAACCCGAGGTAGAGCCCGGCGACCGTCAGCATGTTCAGGTCGTCGAACCAGGCGATCTTGCCCTTGTAGCGGTCGTCGAAGATCAGGCTCCACGACTTCGCCTTCGGCTTCACCTTGTCCGTGCGATAGAGGATCGCGTCGAAGCCCCAGTCGTCCGGGATGCCGTACTGCTGCCCGTTGTGCTGGCCCGCCTTGACCATGAACCTGTTCAGGTGCTTGAGGTTCGGGATCAGCGAGGTGTCCCAGGGCTGCACGAGCCCGCTCGTCGCGAAGTACTTCACCCACCCGACGTAGGGACGGAAGATGTCCGGCTTGAGGCCCGCGTGGATCTTCGCGAGCGCGTCTGATTCGTTCGTCATGTACGTGAACTGCGGCTTGTTCGCAGGGTGCTGCTTCACGTACTGCGCGAACATCGACTGGCCGCCGTCGTTGCCGTACCCCGCCCAGTCGAGCACGCGCAGCCGTCCGCTCTCCGCCGCCGAGAACGCACGCATCGCGTCCGCGACGGCCGTCCGGCCGCCGAGCACGCCGGCTCCGCCGGCCGCCGCCGCCAGCTTGAGGAGGGTCTGCCGATCGAAGCGCCCTCCCGTTCCTTCCTGTTCGCTGCCCATCCCGGTCCCGCTCCCTTCTAGTAGCTCGGTGGACTGATGACGAACAACACCTCTGCGGGCTCGTCACCGGCGTTCGCGACGCGGTGCGGCGTCGAGCTCTCGTAGTGGACGCTGTCGCCGGCGGCGACTTCGTAGACGTCGGGGCCGAGTTGCAGGTGCACGCGCCCCTCGACCACGATCAGGAACTCCTCCGAATCGCCGTGCGTGTAGGGCTCGTCCCCCGTGGAGCCCCCGGGCTCGAAGCGTGCGACGACGACCTCGAGCAAATGGAAGGGCTTCGGCGTGAGCAGAGCCTTGCGCCCCAGGCGGCCCCAGGCGACGAAGTCGCGCGCGTCCCGTCGCAGCACGCGCGGCCGCGGCGCCGAGCCCGCGAACAGGTCGGAGACGTCGATTCCGAGCGCGCTCGCGAGGCGTTGCAGCGTGGCGATCGTCGCGTTCGTGCGGCCGCGCTCGAGCTGGCTGAGGAAGCTCTCGCTGAGACCTGCCGCGCCCGCCACCTCCTTCAGCGTCTTGCGGCGGAGTTGCCGGATCGCGCGCAGCCGCTCGCCCAGCTCGACGTGAACGCCGCCGTCGCCTTCTACAGTCCGCGACGTTGCTGCTTCAGTCATCTGCAGTGTAGGTTCAGCAGAGTGAAGCGACTATACGGCCGGGGTGTGCACGGGTCAACACGGCCGTGGTGGCGCGAGGAAGCACCGCCGGACGAGCCCGAGCCGCCGCTCGAAGAGACGGTCGCCGCCGACGTGGCCGTCGTCGGCGGCGGGCTCACCGGGCTCTGGACCGCCCTCGAGTTGAAGCGGCGCCGCGCTTCCGCACACGTCGTCGTGCTCGAGGCCGGGCGCTGCGGCGACGGGGCGAGCGGACGCAACGGCGGCTTTCTGCACGGGCTCTGGGCCGCGTTGCCGCGCCTGGTCGAGTTGCTCGGCGAGGGGCAGGCGACGGCGCTCGCCGCCGAGGCGACCGGCGTGTACGCGGCCGTGCGCGCCCTCGGCGAAGACGTCTGGCTGAACGAGAGCGGCATGTTGACGGTCTCCACGGGCCCCGCGCACGACGCGTTCCTCGAGCGGGCGGTGGAAGCCGCAGCGCGGGCGGGAGCCCCCGAGGAGGCCGTCCCGGTCGCGCGCGGCGAACTGCCGCTGCGCTCGCCGGCCTTCCGCGGTGCGGTCTTCTACCGCGACGGCGCGACAGTGCAGCCGGCGCGTCTCGTGCGGGCGCTCCGGCATGCAGCGCTGGCGGCCGGTGTCGCGATCAACGAGTCCACGCCCGTCCTCGGGATCGACGGATCCACCGTGCGGTGCGAACGCGGCGCAGTGCGCGCCGAGGAGATCGTCCTCGCCACGAACGCCGCCGCCGCACGCTGGCCGGCGACGCGGAACGTCTTCGTGTTCAGGAGCGCGATCGTGTTGACGGACCCCGTCCTGGACCTGCACGAGCGCGTCGGCTGGCAGCGGGGGGAAGCCGTCTCGGACGCACGTACGTACCTCAGCTACTTCCGCCCGACCGAGGACAACCGGGTCCTGATGGGGAGCGCGTCCGGTGACTTCGGTCGCGCCGAGGCCGCGCTTCGGCAGATCTTCCCCGCGCTCGCCGACGTGCGGATCGCGGCCAGGTGGGACGGCGCGATCGACGTCTCGAGCGACCGGCTCCCGGTCGTCGGCACGGTTCCGGGCACGCGCGTGCATTACGGCCACGGATACACCGGAAACGGCGTCGGGCCGAGCTGGCTCGTCGGTCGGGCGCTGGCCTC
>JABFWJ010000086.1 GCA_013362295.1 Thermoleophilia bacterium | reverse complement strand
GCGAGCTGCTTCAGCGCGAGCGAGTCCTTCGGGAAGCAGGAGCCGCCGTAGCCGATTCCCGCCCTCAGGAAGTGCGGGCCGAGACGCTTGTCGAGCCCGACACCCTCCGCGACCTTCACGACGTCTGCGCCCGTCGCCTCGCAGACGTTGGCAATCTCGTTGATGAACGAGATGCGCGTCATCAGGAACGCGTTCGCGGCGAGCTTGATCATCTCGGCCGAGTTCACGTCGCTGTGCACGACAGGGGCCTCGATCGCCGCGTACAACCCCGCGACGGAGTCGGCGTCCTCGGCTTCGAATGCCCCGACGACGATCCGGTCCGGCTGCATGAAGTCCTCGACGGCACGCCCCTCCGACAGGAACTCGGGGTTCGACGCGTAGCCGACGTGCTCGAGGCCGCGCTCGTCGAGGCCGGCGCGCACCTTTTCACCCGTTCCCACCGGGACCGTCGACTTCATCACGAGCACGGGACGGCCGGTGAGCTCGGGCAGCTCGTCGACGACCGTCCAGACGCGCGAGAGGTCGGCGTCGCCCGAGTACGTCGGCGGGGTGTCGACGCAGATGAAGAGAAACTCGCAGTCGGCGACGTCGTCGACGTCGAGGGTGTACGAGAGCCGTGCCGAGTTGCGCTCCAGCAGCGCGGGCACGTCCCGCTCGTGGAAGGGGACACGACCCTGCTGCAGGGCCTCGATCTTCTCGGGAACGACGTCGCGAATCACGACCTCGTGCCCCAGCTCCGCGAAGCAGGCGCCGGTGACAAGACCGACCCAACCGGCGCCGAAGATGCCCACCTTGCTCATCGCGCGCGCAGCCTAGTGAATGCTTGTTAGGGGTTTGAGTCCCTTGGCGATCGCGAGCATCGTCTCGTTGCTGAGCGAGTCGAGCAGCGTGTTCACCACCCAGTAGGTCGAGCCGTTCTGGCGCAGCACGACCATGTGCAGGTGCGTGCCCGAGTAGTAGAGGTCGAACGCGCGGCCGCCGAGGATCCGGTGGAAGCTGCGGTCGCCGAGCGCGGGCGCGCCGGTGAAGTCGGTCTCCTGGACGCCCCAGAACTCGTTGGCGCCGTTGCGGAAGACGAGCCGGATGCCCTTGTTCTTGCGCGTCTCGTCCATCCAGTAGTAGGCGAGCGGCTTGTCCCCGGGGAGCGTGTCGAGGCTCGAGCTGCGCTCCAGCACCGTGGGCACCATCAGCTTGAACGGCACCTTCTTCACGTACGGCCGCAGGAGCTCGGCGGAGCCGGCGTCGTAGCGGACGTTCGCCTGTTGATGCGTCGGCACGATCCGCGCCGGCAGCGGGGCGATGTCCCCGTGGAACGTCTGGCCGAGCACGACCATCAGCATCGAGCCCGGGTCGAGCGCGCGCAGCTTCGGGCTGCGCGGGAGCGCTGCGACGTCGGCGGGCTGCAGCAGGTTCTGCAGCGCGACCGCCGCCGCCCTGGCGCGCTTCTGCTTCGGGTCGTAGTAGATCTTCGAGTGGAAGGTCGCCGGCGCATTCGCGCCGAGGCCGTTCGGCGGGATCAACGTCCTGTACCCGCGCTGGCCGAGCAGGTACGACGCGTTCGCGGCCGCCCCGGCGACGCCGTTTCCGTTCAGCACCGTGACCGTGACCGATGATGGAGGCGGCGTCTTCTGTCTGATCTTCTGCCCGAGGGCGGCCGCGTTCGCCTGCGTCGGCGCTTGCACATCCGGGTTCGCAAAGCGTTGGACGGCCGCCTGAATGTCGCTCGTCGACGCGCTGCACTCGATCCCGCACTGGACGTTCTCGATCTTCTCCTGGAACAGGTGCCCGCCCGGCAGGCCGCGCGCGAAGAGCGCGTAGGAGACGACCTGGTCGAGGGTGAGTGAGTGCCCGCCCTCGCCGACCTCGATGTTCTGGGTGATCGTGTGCACGAGGCTCGGGATGCTCGTGAAGGAGAAACTGTGGGCGACCTGCTCCTTGAACGCGCGCACGAATTCCTGCTGCCGCGCGTTCCGCGTCAGGTCGGAGTCGGTGTGACGGAAGCGGACGAAGTCGAGTGCCTCCTGGCCGCTCAGCCGCTGGTAGCCCGGCTGCAGGTTGATGTTCGCGAAGTTGTTGTAGTAGGCGCCGGTGTTCTTGTTGTAGTAGCGCCGGTCGACGTCCATCCAGATCCCGCCCAGCTTGTCCACGACCTCCTTGAAGCCGTGGAAGTTGACCGTGATCAGGTAGTTGACCGGGAGGCCGGTCAGCTTCTGGATCGTCAGCAGGCTGCCCTTCGGCCCGCAGCGGCGGTAGGCGGAGTTGATCCGGTCGGTGGTGATCGCCGTCGGCCCGCAGTAGATCGGGACGTCGAGGTCACGCGGGAACGAGAGGAGAGAGATCGTCTTCGTCTCCGGATCGGCCCGGATCAGCATGAGCGTGTCCGAGAGCGACGGGTGATCCGACTCCTTGCCGCGGCGGTGGTCGTAGCCGAGCACGAGCGCGACCGCGGCCCGGTTCGCGACCGGCAGGTCGAGGGCTTTCGCCGCCTTGACGACCGCCGGGGTGTGCGCCTGGAGCTCGCGGACGAACTGGTGGGTGTAGAGATACCCGCCGCCGACGCCGCCGAGCGCCAGCGCGGAGACGGCGAGGAAGGTGATCAGGAGGATGCGCCGGAAGAGCCCGAGGCCCGTGGCGGCCGGCGGCGGCGGCTGCCGGTAGCGGGTGACCGCGCTGATCGTGCCGGGCGGGAAGACGGCTCTGCCGTTCCCGTTTGCTCCGGCGCCTCGCCCGACGCCTCTCTTCAGTGTCGTCCTCATAGAAACAGGGACGGCGCCCGCCGAGGGCGCCTGCGACGGCCAGGATAGCCGAGGGGGTGGGCGGCCCTACCCGAGGTTCGGGGAGAGCCAGGTTTCCGCTTCGTCGACCGGAATTCCCCGGCGCGCGGCGTAGTCCTCCACCTGGTCGCGGCCGATCCGGCCGACGGCGAAGTACTTCGACTGGGGATGGTGGAAGTAGAGGCCGCTGACCGCGGCCGCGGGCGTCATCGAGAAGGTCTCGGTCAGCGCCATGCCCGCATGCTCCGCGTCGAGCAGCTCGAACAGCTTCGGCTTCTCGCTGTGATCGGGGCACGCCGGGTAGCCGAACGCCGGCCGGATGCCGCGGAAGTTCTCCTTGAGGATGTCCTCGTCCGAGAGGTGCTCGTCGGGCGCGTACCACTCGCGCCGAACGCGCCGGTGCAGCCACTCGGCAAACGCCTCGGCAAGGCGATCGGCCAGCGCCTTCACCGCGATCGCGGAGTAGTCGTCGTGCACCGCTGCGTAGCGCGCGGCGAGCTCGTCCGCACCGTGGATCGCGACCGCAAAGGCGCCCACGTGGTCGTCAGACCGCGCGACGTAGTCGGCGAGGCAGCGATTGGGGCGGCCGTCGCCGTGATCCGCCTGCTGCCGGAGGAAGCTGAAGCGCGTGCCGGCTACGACGACGTCGTCGCCGTCGGCCTGCGCGGGCCAGTAGCCGTACACGCCCTTGGGGTGCAGCGCTGCGCCCTGAAGGATCGTCCGCAGCAGGGAGCGCGCGTCGTCGTAGAGCTCCTGCGCGGCGGGGTTGTCGAGGATCGCGGGGAACTTGCCCTTCAGGTCCCACGCGTGGAAGAAGAATTGCCAGTCGATCAGCGGCACCAGCTCTGAGAGCGGCGGCTCGATTTCGCGACGGCCGAGGAACGGAGGCGTGGGCAGCTCGATCGGGGATACCTTCGCCCGGTTCGCACGCGCGGCCGCGAGCGGCAGCAGCGGCTTGCGGATCTTCTCCGCGTGCTGGATGCGCAGCCGCTCCTGCAGCTCGCGATTCTCCACGTCCAGGGTCCGGCGCCGTTTCGGATCGATGAGCGCCGACACGACGTCGACGACGCGGCTCGCGTCGAGGACGTGCACCGTCTCGTTCGTGTACTCGGGCGCGATCTTCACCGCCGTATGCTGGCGCGAGGTCGTCGCGCCGCCGATCAGCAGCGGCAGCTCGAGGCGGCGCCGGTCCATCTCGCGTGCGACGTCGACCATCTGGTCGAGCGACGGCGTGATCAGACCCGAGAGGCCGATGAGGTCGACATGCTCGCGTTCCGCGGTCTCGAGGATCTGCTCAGCCGGGACCATGACGCCGAGGTCGATCACGTCGTAGTCGTTGCAGCCGAGGACGACGCCGACGATGTTCTTGCCGATGTCGTGCACGTCGCCCTTGACAGTTGCCAGCAGCACCTTGCCCTGCGCGCCGTGTGATCCGTCCTTCTCCTCCTCCATGTAGGGCTGGAGGTAGGCGACCGCGCGTTTCATCACGCGCGCCGACTTCACGACCTGCGGCAGGAACATCCGGCCCGAGCCGAAGAGGTCGCCGACGACCCGCATCCCGTCCATGAGCGGCCCCTCGATCACGTCCAGCGGCCGTTCGGCCGATCGCCGGGCCTCCTCCGTGTCGTCCTCGACGAAGTCGACGATCCCGTGCACGAGCGCCCACTCGAGCCGTTTCTCGACGGGTGCCTCGCGCCAGCGCAGGTCGAGCTCGCGCTTCGTCCCCTCGCCGCGGAAGCGGTCGGCGATCTCGACGAGCCGCTCGGTCGCGTCGTCGCGGCGGTTGAAGAGCACGTCCTCGATGCGTTCGAGCAGCTCGGGCTCGATGTCCTCGTAGACCGCCAGCTGGCCGGCGTTCACGATGCCCATGTCGAGGCCGGCGCGGATCGCGTGGTAGAGGAAGGCCGCGTGCATCGCCTCCCGGATCGCGTCGTTGCCGCGGAAGGAGAAGCTGAGGTTCGAGATGCCGCCCGAGGTGCGCGCGCCGGGACAGCGTTCTTTGATCAGGGGCAGGCTCTCGATGAACGCGCGCGCGTAGTCGTTGTGCTCCTCGATGCCGGTGGCGACCGCGAGCACGTTCGGGTCGAAGACGATGTCCTCGGCTGCGAAGCCGACCTCCTCGACCAGCAGGTCGTACGCACGGCCGCAGATCGCGACGCGCCGGTCGACGGCCGTCGCCTGGCCCTCCTCGTCGAAGGCCATCACGATCACGCCGGCGCCGTAGTCGCGGATGCGGCGCGCCTGGCGCAGGAACTCCTCCTCGCCCTCCTTGAGCGAGATCGAGTTGACGATGCCCTTGCCCTGGAGGCACTGCAGGCCGGCTTCGAGCACCGTCCACTTCGAGCTGTCGATCATGATCGGGATGCGCGCGACCTCGGGCTCGGTCGCGATCACATTCAGGAAGCGGCGCATCGCCTGCTCGCCCTCCAGCAGGTCGGCGTCCATGTTCACGTCGAGGAGGTTCGCTCCGCCGCGTACCTGCTCGAGCGCCACCGCCACGGCCGCGCCGAAGTCGTCGCCCTCGATCAGGCGCCGGAAGCGGGCCGAGCCGGTGACGTTCGTGCGCTCGCCGACGAGCACGAAGCCGGTGTCCGGGGTGATCTCGAACGGCTCGAGCCCGCTGAAGCGAGGCGCCGGCCTGCGCTGCGGAACGGCGCGCGGCGACAGACCGTGGATCGCGTCGGCGATCGCCTTGGTGTGCTCGGGGGTCGAGCCGCAGCAGGAGCCCGCGATGTTGAGGAAGCCGTCGCGGGCGAACTCGTGCAGGAGCGCCGAGGTCACGTCGGGCGTCTCGTCGTAGCCGCCGAAGGCGTTCGGCAGGCCCGCGTTCGGATGTGCCGAGGTGAGGCACGTCGCGACGCGGGAGAGCTCGGCGACGTACGGCCGCATCTCGCGCGCTCCGAGCGAGCAGTTGACGCCGACGATCAACGGGTCGGCGTGCTCGATCGCGGTCCAGAAGGCATCGATCGTCTGGCCGCTCAGCGTTCGGCCCGAGAGGTCGACGATCGTGACGCTGAACCAGAGAGGCAGGTCGGGAGCGACCTCGCGCGCGGCGGCGATCGCGGCCTTGGCGTTCAGCGTGTCGAAGATCGTCTCGATCAGGAGCAGGTCGACGCCGCCGTCGGCGAGCCCGCGGATCTGCTCGGCGTAGGTCTCGACGACCTGCTCGAACGTGTGCGTGCGGAAGCCGGGGTCGTCGACGCGCGGGCTGAGGGACAACGTGATGTTCAGCGGCCCGACCGAGCCGGCGACGAACCGATGCGGGCCCGCTGCCTCGCGGGCGATGCGCGCACCTTCGACGTTCAGCTCGTAGACGGCGTCCTCGAGCCCGTAGTCGGCCTGGCCGATCGCGGTCGCGGTGAACGTATTGGTCGTCGTGATGTCGGCGCCCGACGCGAAGTACGCGTCGTGCACCTCTCTGACGATGTCCGGCCTGGTGATGTTCAGCAGGTCGGGGTCGTTCAGGAGGTCGCGCCGATGGTTTGCGAAGCGCTCGCCGCGGAAGTCGTCCTCGTTCAGGCCACGGTTCTGCAGCAGCACGCCCCACGCGCCGTCGAGCACGAGGATGCGCTCCTCGGCAAGCTTTCTGATCTCTGC
>JABFWJ010000133.1 GCA_013362295.1 Thermoleophilia bacterium | reverse complement strand
ACTCACCCTGCTCGTCGTACCGCTAGCGCGCGCGGCGACGACCGACACGGCCACGGCCGCAGCATCACCAGGGCCGTACCTCGTCGGCGCGCCGATCACCTTCACGTCGACGACGCCGTGCACGGTGTCGTGCCGGTTGACGTGGACGTTTCTGAACGGCACGCGCCTGGGCGACAAGCTCGGCGAGGGCGAAAGCGTCGTGACGACGTTCTCGACCCCGGGCCTGAAGACGGTCGAGTTGCGGTTGACCGAGCTGTGCGTCGGAACGACACGGCTGGTCTGCGACAGCATCACGACGGTGACCGTGAACGTCGACGACGTTCCGGCTCCCGTCGACACGACCGCGCCGACGATCACCGCGTCGGGCCTGCAGGCCGAGGCCACCGGCCCGAACACGGCCGTGAACTACGCCTTCGGTGCGACGGATCCTGACGACTCGGTGGCGGGTGCCTCGTGCTCGCCGGCACCCGGCAGTGCCTTCCCGCTCGGCGAGACGCCGGTCCAGTGCACGGCCGTTGACTCGAACGGCAACGTTGGAACCGCGTCCTTCGCCGTCGTCGTGAGTGACACGACGGGACCGGCCGTGACCACCCCGACGACGCTCGCGGCAGAGGCGACCTCGGCCGACGGTGCGGTCGTTAGCTTCGACACCTCCGCGGTCGACCTCGTCGACGGTGCCGTCCCGACCTCATGCTCGACGCCATCCGGGTCGACGTTCCCGCTCGCCGTGACGACCGTTACCTGCTCGGCGACCGACGCGCACGGAAACGTGGGCACCGCGAGCTTCGACGTCGCGGTCGTCGACTCGAAGCCGCCGGCGCTGACGCTGCCGGGAACGATCACGACCGAGGCGACGTCTGCTGCCGGGGCCGCCGTGGACTACACGGCAACCGCGAGCGACCTCGTCGACGGTCCGGTCACCCCGACCTGCTCGACGCCGTCCGGGGCGGTCTTCCCGATCGGCTCGACGACCGTGACATGCAGCGCAGCGGACGTGCGCGGCAACGAGAGCACAGGGAGCTTCGACGTCAAGGTGGTCGACACGACCGCGCCGACGCTGACCGTGCCGGGCTCGATCGTCGTCAACGCGACATCACCGCTCGGTGCCGTCGTGACGTACACGGCCTCCGCCGTCGACTCGGTCGGAGGCGCGGTGGCCCCCGCCTGCTCCATGGCATCCGGGTCCGTGTTCGCGATTGGCACGACGACCGTCACCTGCACCGCGACCGACGCGCGCGGCAACTCCTCGCCCGCCGGGAGCTTCACCGTCCAGGTGAAGGGTGCCGTCGCGCAGCTGCGAGACACGCTGCAGGTCGTGCTCTCCTGGCGGATCCGGGGGCACATGCCCGAGATCCGGGTGATGGGCGTGATCTGGTCGCTCACCCAGCCGAAGCCGAAAGTCCCGCTGGCGTGCAAGCTGCTCGGCCAGTTCGACGATCAGCTCGCCGGTGATCTCGGCACCAAGCTGACCGCCGCCCAGCGCGACTGGCTGCGCGGTGAGCTCGCGCGCATCGCGAACGTGATCGGCTGCGCGCCGAGACCGTAGGCCGTTGATCGGAGAGGAGGGGCGCCGCCGGCGCGGCGCCCCTCCTCTCCGACGATGGCTACCGCGCGGCGGCGCGGGCGAAGGCGAAGAAGGACGGCTTGCGCACGCCGGAGGCGGTCTCGAGGCCGGACTGCCAACCGCCGAGTCGCGACTCGTCGCAGAGCAGGAACCAGAGCAGCATCGTGATGCGCGGGTTCGCGCGCGCGATCCGTACCGATGCGGTGAGGTAACGCGCCTGTGCGGCGAGCGTGACCCCGAGCATGTGGTCCGGCGGGTTCGTCTGGTATCCGTACTCGTCGATCCAGATCGGCTTGCGGCCGTAGAGCTGGGTGACGACCTTGATCATGTCGTCGATGTTTGCGAAGGAGACCGCTGTGCGCGCGCGCGGGCGCGTCGTCGGCGTCTCGTTCGGGTTCAACGCATACGGATGGTGCGCGTAGGCGTCGAAGCCGGTCGCGCCCGCCTTCTTCATCGCGCGCAGGAAGGCGATCGGCGACGTCGTCGGACGGCTGCTCGTCGGTGCGTTGTTGCCGCGCGGGGAGGTGTCCCCGCAGGCGACCTGCTCGCCGCGCAGCAGCGTGCTGTGGATGCCATCGACGATCGCGTTGCAGATGCGCGCGTAGTCGACCGCGCTCCGGATCACCCAGTGTCCACCGACGCGCTTCCACTGAGGCACGAGCCCGATCGGCAGGTTCGGCTCGTTCCACGCCGTCCACCGGCGCACCGCGGGCAGGGTGACACCGTCGTCACGGACGTAGTCGCCGGCGTAGCGCTCGGCGGCCGCGAAGGCAAAGTCCTGGAGATCCGACGCGTGCCGGGGCGCGCGGGTCGGGAGCTGCCCGCCGTTCGCCCAGCGCGGCGACCCGAAGATCGAGAAGACGATGCGCACGCCCTGTTCGTCGGCGCGCAGCACGATCCGGTCGTACCGGCTCCAGTCGTAGGCCGGGTCGGCCGGATCGAACCCGTTCTCCGGGCGCCGCTGGGCGACTCCGAGACGCCCGCCCCAGTTCAGATGGACACGGAGGAGCTGCGCGTGAAGCTCGCCGAGGCGCGGGTAGAACGTCTGCGGATCGGCAAAGTAGGCATCGCCGCTGTCGGTGATGCCGAGTTGCAGTTTGGGGGCGGCCGACGCGCTCGAGGCAGCGACGGCAGCCGCCGCCAGGAGCAAGGCGAACGCGACCCTCATCGCACGCAGCGTGGCACTGATCTGTTAGCGATTTCAGGCCGGACGGTGAAGCTTTTCAATCACCGATCGAGCACCGACGCCGACCGGGCGAGTGCATGACGCCCGATCGCGCCGGCCGGTTTCCCGCGCAGGTTGCGTTCGGCCAGTCGTGCCCAGACGAGCGCCTCGACTGCCGGCGCGAGCGGAGGCAGCGGTGCGTACTCCTCGTAGCCGCTCCGGAACGCGGAGACGGCGGCGGCGAACGCGTTTGGATCCCCGTAGCGGCGCAGCCCGCGCAGCTCGAGCGTCGCCTCGAAGTTGGCGACGTCGAAGGCGGGGTCGCCCGGGGCTGCATTGTCGAAGTCGACCACGACCGTCGGCCCGCGGGCGGGGACGAGGACGTCCGCGGCCGCGAAGTCGCCGTGCGTCAGCAACGCGCCGCAGCCGTGGAAGCGCGCCAGCCAGCCGCCGGCCCGTGTCGCCTGCTCCGGCTCGTCGTCGAGCACGTCGCGCAGGCTGGGGCCCTCGGCCGCCTCCGTGATCAGCACGCCGAGCTCCGGATCGTGCAGCACCGGCGCGGCCACCGCAAAGTCGGCGCCGGCGAAGCCGCGGGCACGCAGCAACGTATGAACCTCGGCGGCCACGGTGCCGCCTCCGTCCGCGAACCACTTGCCGATGAACGCCAGCTCGCCCGCCGCCGTCTCGAACCGGTAGAGCACGACGGCGCGCCCCTTCTTGTGGCGGAGCAGAAACGCTCGGCAGGCCGTGGGCCGGACCCCGGCGTGCTTCTCGATCGAGGCGGCGGCAAGGTCGAGCACGGCACGACCGTCGAGCGCGCCTTCCAGCTGGCTACCCGGTTGCAGCCGAACCGCGGGCGCCTCCGCCGGCAGAAGCGCTTCACACTCCCGCAGGAGCGGCCGGCCGAGCGGCGCATGGATGCACGCGAGGCGAAGCAGCGTCCCGGCCTCCAGGAGGCGGACGAGCCGCGGGTCGAGAAGCGGATCGAGCGCGGCGTACCGGCTCCTGAAGGCCGCGGCGGCTTTCGCGACATCCACCCGGCGCTGCGGCTCCTGCAGTGCGAGCAGCCGCAGGTGCGCGAGGAAGTTCGCGACGTCCAACGCCGGTTCGGACATGGCCGCGTCATCCAGGTCGAGCAGAATCGGCCGGCCGTCGTCGAGGAGCACCTGGTCGTGGTAGAGGTCGCGGTGCACAGGCGCGGACCGCCACGAGCAGGGCTCCTCCGCGGCGCGCTCGAGGCGCGCGAAGCAACGCTGCGCCCGCCCGCGGTGCTCGGTCAGCGCCTCGATCCTGATGCGGAGCGCGTTCAGCTCATCGGCGAGCGCATGCTCGCGCGCGAGCGTGACAGGGCGCCGGTGGAGTGCGTGCACGGCTTCGGCGATCCGGGCGGCGACCTGGGCCTCACCTGCGAGGAGCGCAGCGCGGACCGGCGTGCCGCGTACCTCTGGCTGCAGCAGCAGACGCAGGCCGGCCAGGAAGGCGACCGGCTCCGGCATCGCCAGCGCCTGGAGGTTCCGAAAGACACGAGGTCCGCGGTCGCTCGCGTATGTCTTCCCGTAGAGCACGCTCCCGTCGAGCTCGTAGCGCAGGACGCAGCGCCGGCCCGGCTTGTGCCGGACGATCGTCGCGGCGAGCACCTCGCGGCCGAGCGCAGCGGCGACGACGCTGGGATTCGTGAGCGCCGCGAGCTGCGGCAGCGCCGCATCGACGGGGCGGCCCGTTGTCGAGGGCAGCCGGCCGCGCGCAAGCGCCAGCCGCCGCTCGAGGCCGATCGGCCAGTTCGCCTCGAGTCGCCGGAAGGGGGCGACCGCGAGCTTGAGCAGCGCACCGGCCTCGAACGGGCGGAGACGCTCGTCGTCCGTCAGCCCGTACCCGTCGAGGAACGACGAGCGCGCGGCGTCGTCCCCGCGCAGCGCGAGGTGTGCGAGGAAGTTGCCCACGTCGCGCCATGGATGTGCGGCGCGGCTCTCGTCGAAGTCGAGGAGGACGACACCGTCGGCGGCGACGAGCACCTGGTCGTCGGAGAAGTCCCCGTGCGTCGCGGTCGTCTCGCCCGCGAGCTCCGCCAGCAGATCCGTCACGTCAGCCGCGACGCGGGCGGCGTCCTCGCCGAGCTCCGGACGAAGCGTTGCGACCGCGCGTGCGGCCGCCGCGAGCTCGCCCGCTTCGTCGGCGCATGTGTGACGCGGCAGTCCCGGCACGGCGATCGCGTGCAGCGCGCCGAGCGCTTCGCCGGCCGCCCGCACGCCGGCTGCAAACGCGCCGCCGTGCAGGTCGCGTAGCGGCACGCCCGCGACCTCGGCGTGGACGGCCATGCGCAGGCTCGGGAAGCACGCGAGCGGATGCGCGGTCGCGATTCCCGCCGCCTCGACCGCGCGGCCTGCCGCGAAGACGAGGGGAGCGCGCTCGTCGTCATAGAGCTTGGCGTAGGCGGGCCCGTAACGGAGGAGCGCCTTGCGACCTGGCTTGTAGCGGACGAGCTCGGCGGCCGGTGAGGCGGCTGCGACGAGGGCGGGCAGTGCCGGGTCGACGGGAAACGTGTGCAGCACGGCGCCGAGCTCCGGCAGGTGCGCCGCCGAGGCGAGGGGCGCGCTCCCGTTCTGCGCGGCGAGCTGCTGGAGCGATCCCTTCGCCCAGAGCTTCTGCGCGCGCACACCGGCGAACAGCTTCACGTGCGCGAGCGTCGAACCGGGTCGGCCGGCGAAGTCGAGCTCGTACTGGACGAGGCAGCTGGTGCCCGGCTTGTAGCGAACGTATGCGGGGCGGACGGAGACGAGCCGGCAGCCGTCCGTGACGTGAGGCGCGAGCAGCGTGCGCACGGCGTCGCCGTCGAGCGCGGTCGGCAGGCCCGGGAGCGCGGGATCGTGCGGCGGTGCGGGAATGCGCGTCGACGTACTGTTGTCGAGTGTACGACTCAACGGGCTGGTTGGACGATGCGGAGCTCCGCATCGGTCTCGGCTGCATGCGGCTGTCGACGGACGAGGACCGCGACGATGAGCGCGCGCTCGCGACGATCGCGGCGGCCGTCGAGGCCGGGATCACGGTGTTCGACACCGCGCGCGCCTACGGTGACAACGAACAGCTGCTCGCGCGCGCCCTCGCGGCGATGCCGCGCGCGCGGATCGTCACCAAAGGCGGCATGTCGCGCGCCGGCGGCGCGTGGATCCCGGACGGGCGGGCGAAGGCGATCCGCGGGGACTGCGAGGCGAGTCTCGCGGCCCTCGACGGCCTGCCGATCGACCTCTACCTCGTGCACGCGCCCGATCCGCGCACACCGTGGCGGACCTCGGTGCGGGCGCTGGCACGGCTCGTCGAGGAGGGCTTCGTACGGCGCGTCGGCGTCGCGAACGTCAATCGGCGGCAGCTCGACGAGGCCCTCGAGCTTGCGCCGATCGCCGCCGTCCAGGTCGCGCTGAGCGTCTTCGACGATCGCGCCGTGCGCGGCGGCGTCGTGGAGCGGTGCGCCGAGCGCGGCGTCGCGGTGATCGCCCACTCGCCGCTCGGGGGGCCGCGTCGCGTCCGCGCTCTCGCCCGCCGGACCGAGCTCGTCGCGGCTGCGGAAGCGCAGCACGTCACACCGGCCGAGGTGGCGCTCGCGCGGCTGCTCCGGCTCTCCCCGGTCGTCGTCGCGATCCCCGGCGCCCGGCGGCCGGAC
>JABFWJ010000034.1 GCA_013362295.1 Thermoleophilia bacterium | reverse complement strand
AGACGCGCTCGCGCTGGCAGCGCTGTGCGAGCGGCACGCGCCGCGGGTCGAGCGGATTGCGCTGCACGTGCTGCGGGATCCCGAGGACGCGCGCGACGCGGCTCAGGAGTCGCTCGTGAAGCTCGTGCAGCGCGTCGGCCAGTTCCGCGGCCAGTCGCAGTTCTCGACGTGGCTCCATCGGCTGGTCGTGAACACCTGCAAGGACGTCGCGCAGGCGCGGTGGGCCGCGCAGCGGCGGACGGAGCCGCTGCTCGAGGACACGCGGGTGGCGTCCGACGGAGACCCCGCGCGCGCTCGCCGCGTCGGAGTCGCGGCTCGAGCTCGGACGCTGTCTCGCCGAGCTGCCGCGCGCGCAGGCGACGGTCGTCACGCTCAAGGACGGGTTCGACGTGCCGTTCGAGGAGATCTCGCGGACGACCGGCCTTCCGGTCGGAACGGCGAAGTGCTACGCGCACCGCGGGCGCAGCAGCCTTCGAGGGAAGCTGTCGGCGTGATGGAGACCGGCGTGGGCTCGACGGAGCCGGTCATGGACCGCGCGGCCATCGAGTCGGTGCTGCCGCACCGCGACCCGATGCTGCTGCTCGACGAGGTCGTGGAGCTGGTGCCCGGCGAGCGTGTCGTGGCGCGCAAGACGATCACGGAGGAGGACTGCGCAGGGCACTTTCCCGGCAACCCGATCATGCCCGGCGTCAAGATGGTCGAGGCGCTCGCCCAGTGCGGCGCGGTCGCCGTGCTGTCGCAGGAGGAGAACCGCGGCAAGCTCGCGCTCTTCGCGGGGATCGACGACGTCCGCTTCAAGCGCATCGTCCGGCCGGGCGAGGTGCTCGATCTCGAGTGCGTGGTCGAGACCGTGCGCGGGCCTGTCGGCCGCGGCAAGGTGAAGGCAAGCGTCGACGGCCGGCTCGCGGTGCGCGGCACGCTCACGTTCGCAGTCGGGGAGGACGAATGATCGGGCGCACGGCGGGAAAGCGGATCTCGATCACGGGGCTCGGCTGCCACGTGCCGGAGCGCGTGCTCTCGAACGACGAGCTCGCGAAGCTCGTCGACACGAGTGACGAGTGGATCGTCGAGCGGACGGGCATCCGCGAACGCCGCATCGCGGCCGAGGACGAGGCACTGACCGACATCTGCCTGCCTGCCGCGCGCCGCGCCCTCGAGATGGCGGGCGCGGAGCCGTCCTCGATCGACCTGCTGATCGTCGCGACCGTCACGCCCGACATGTCGTTCCCGTCGTCCGCTGCGCTGCTCGCCGACCAGCTCGGGATGCCGGACGCGGCAGCCTACGACCTGTCGGCCGGCTGCACCGGCTTCGTGTACGCGATTGCCCAGGCGCACGGCATGCTCGCGGCCGGGCTCGCGCGGCGCGCACTCGTGGTCGGCGCGGACGTGCTGTCGAAGATTCTCGACTGGACCGACCGCTCGACACTCGTGCTCTTCGGCGACGGCGCCGGCGCTGTCGTGCTGGAGGAGGTGGCAGACGGCGGCTTCCTCGGCTTCGAGCTCGGCGCGGACGGCGGTGGCGGCGCGAACCTCTGGCTACCCGGGAGCGGGTCGCGTAAGTTCGAGGAGCCGGATCGATACGTGAAGATGAACGGGCGTGAGGTGTTCAAGTTCGCGACGCGCGTGATGGTGAGCTCGGCCGACGCAATTCTCGACGAGTGCGGCAAGACCGTCGAGGACGTCGACGTCTACGTGCCGCACCAGGCGAACGTCCGCATCATCGATCACGCTGCGAGGAAGCTCGGGGTTCCGCAAGAGAAGACCGTCATCAACGTCGACCGCTACGGCAACACGTCTTCGGGATCGATTCCGCTCGCTCTCGCGGACGCGGCGGACGACGGGCGGCTCGAACCGGGCAAGCTGGTGCTGTTGACGGGCATGGGCGCGGGCCTCACCTGGGGCTCCGCGTTGATCGAGTGGACACACGAGACGACAGGAGCAGCAGCATGAACGACGTAGGCTCGACGGAGTCGCCCAACAGAACCGGGAAGGTCGCGTTCATGTTCCCCGGGCAGGGCTCATACGAGGCGGGGATGGGCCGGGACATCGCCGCTGCGATCCCGGAGGCGATGGCGGTCTACGACGAGGGGAGCGAGGCTTCGGGGCTCGACCTGAAGGAGCTCTGTTTCGATCGTCCGGTCGAGGACCTGATGGATACCGAGGTGCAGCAGCCGGCGCTCGTCACGACGAGCCTCGCCATGGACGCGGCGCTGCGGGCGCGAGGCATCAGACCGGACGTGGTGGTCGGCCACTCGGTCGGCGAGTTCAGCGCTCTCGGATCGGCGAGCTCGTTGTCGGTGCGGGACGCGATTGCACTCGTGCGCGACCGCGGCATCGCGATGGCGGAGGCGGCGCGTGCGCATCCCGGGTCGATGGCGGCGATCCTCGGCCTCGCCGACGAGGCGGTCGAGGCGCTCTGCCGCAAGATCTCGAACGTGTGGCCGGCGAACTACAACTGCCCGGGCCAGCTCGTGATCTCGGGCGAGACGCCGTCCGTCGACGAAGCGTGCACGGAGGCCGAGCGCGAAGGTGCGCGGCGCGCTGTCAAGCTGCGCGTGTCCGGAGCGTTTCACACGCCGCTCGTCGCGCGCGCCGCGGAAGCGCTGCGTCCCGCGGTCGACCGCGTGCATTTCGCCGAGGGGCGCGCGACGTTCATGTCGACCGTGACCGCGCGGGTCGAGGACGCACAGCGCTATCGCGAGCTGTTGATCGAGCAGCTGACTGCGCCGGTGCGGTTCACCCAGGCCGCGCGCGAGCTCGTCAACCAGGGCGTGACCACGTTCGTCGAGGTCGGCCCCGGCAACGTGCTGAGCGGTTTACTGAAGAGGATCGACAGATCGGTTCGCACCTTCTCCGTGCACGACCTCGAGTCGCTCGACGAGGCGAGCGACGCCCTTGGATAACTCCTTCGCGTCGCTGACGGGCAAGCGCGCGCTGGTCACGGGCGCCTCGAAGGGGATCGGCCGGGCGATCGCGCGGGAGCTCGCCCTGGCCGGTGCGACCGTCGTCGTCGGCTACCGCTCCGGGAAGGACGAGGCCGAGCAACTCGCCTCGGAGATCGAGGGCGAGGCGGTGCAGGCCGACGTGTCGTCACCCGACGACGCGAAGCGGCTCGTCGAGGAGGCGGGTGACATCGACGTCCTCGTCAACAACGCCGGCCTGACCCGCGACGGCCTGCTGGCGCGCATGTCCGACGACGACTGGCGGACCGTGCTGGACACCAACCTGAGCTCGGTCTTCTACACGTGCCGTGCCGTGACGCGTCCGATGATGAGGAAGCGCGGCGGCTCGATCGTCAACATCAGCTCGGTCGTCGGCGTGCACGGCAACTGGGGTCAGACGAACTACGCCGCCTCGAAGGCCGGGATCATCGGCTTCACGAAGTCGCTCGCCCGCGAGCTCGGGTCGCGCAACATCCGGGCGAACGTCGTCGCTCCCGGGTACGTGAAGACCCAGCTGACCGAGGCGCTCCCGGAGGACGCAACGGACGCGATGGTGCAGAACACCCCCCTCGGGCGCGTTGCCGAGCCGCAGGAGATCGCCGGCGCGGTACGGTTCCTGGCCTCCGACGACGCCTCGTTCATCACGGGCGAGGTGCTGCTGGTCGACGGCGGATTGGGAATGTGATGAGCGAAGCAAACGGACGCAGACGGGTCGTCATCACCGGCATGGGGCTGGTGAGCCCACTCGGCAACGACGTCGAGACGTCGTGGTCACACCTGCTCGCGGGTGAGTCCGGCGCGGCCGAGATCACGGCCTTCGACCACTCCGACTACAGCGTCCATTTCGCATGCGAGCTGAAGGACTTCGACCCGACGCAGTGGATCGACCGCAAGGCGGCCAGGCGCATGGACCGCTTCGCGCAGATGATCCTCGCCGCTGCGCGGCAGGCGGAGTCCGAGTCGGGCATCGACATCGCGAAGGAGCCCGACCGCGTCGGCGCGTCGATCGCCACCGGCATCGGCGGCCTGCAGAGCTATCAGCAGTGCTACCACGTGCTGCTCACGAAGGGGCCCGACCGCGTGAGCCCGTTCTCGATCCCGTCGATCATCCCGAACATGGGTGCCGGCTGGGTCTCGATCGAGCTCGGCACGAAGGGCCCGCTGATGAGCGAGTGCACGGCGTGCGCCGCATCGAACATGGCGATCGGCGATGCGATGGACGAGATCAGGTTGGGGCGCGCCGACGTGATGCTGGCCGGCGGCACCGAGGCGCCGATCACCGAGGTCGGGATCGCGGGCTTCGACGCGATGCGGGCGCTCTCGCGCCGCAACGACGATCCTGCTCATGCGTCGCGGCCGTTCGACAACCAGCGCGACGGGCTCGTCATGGGCGAGGCGGGTGCGGTGCTCGTGCTCGAGGAGCTCGAGCACGCACAGGACCGCGGCGCCAAGATCTACGCCGAGCTGCTCGGCTACGGCATCTCATCCGACGCGTCGCACATGACGGAGCCGGATCCCACCGGCGAGAACCCGGCGCGCGCGATCACCATGGCGCTCGCCGATGCGCGCATCGATCCGACCGAGGTCGGCTACGTGAACGCGCACGCCACCTCGACACCGCTCGGCGACGCGGCCGAGACGCGGGTGATCAAGCAGGCGTTCGGCGAAGAGCATGCGAAGAACAAGCTCGCCGTCTCGTCGACGAAGGGCGCGACGGGTCACTGCTTCGGCGCGGCGGGCGCGGTGGAGGCGGTGTTCACGGTACGGGCGGTCGTCGACCGCAAGGCGCCGCCGACGATCAACTACGACGACCCGGATCCCGACTGCGACCTGGACTACGTCCCGAACGAGTCGCGGGAGATCCCCGATCTCAGCGTCGCGGTGTCCAACTCGTTCGGCTTCGGCGGCCACAACGCCTCGATCGTCGTGCGCCGCTGGGACGATAACTAGACGAGAACGCGAAGAATTCCGGTCGGCGACGGCTGCCAGTTCGGCAGGGCCGTCGTCCAGTGCTCGTTGCACGGCTTGCACCAGATGCCGAGCACGTAGCGACCGGGCTTGACGGCGGGAACGCGGACGACGAGGCGCACGGCGCGGCCGCGTGCCCGGAGTGCGCCCAGGCGCACGACGCCGGCGACCTTGGGCGGCGGTCCGTTGTTCAGGGTCTGCCAAGCCCCGGTGTAGGGGATGTGCCACCACTTCGCCGACACGGACAGCGGCATGAGGTACGCGACGAGCCCGTGTGGATGCGCGTTCCACGACGACGCGAGCACGATGCGGTCCCCGACGTGCGCTTCCGTGCGGTCGAACGTGACGCCGTCCTTGGCCGACGCCGCCGTGGCGGCGGCCAGTGCGACAAGGAAAACCGCCGCAAGTGCGCGAACCACACGCCGATGGTACTCCCTGCCAAGCGGTTCGTGGACGTCGGCGGGCGCCCGGTCGAGCTGCACGTTCGCCGGTCGACGCGCGTCAACGGGCACCGCATCGTCGTCCGCTACGGCTTTCCGCCCGAGATCGTGGTCCGTCCGCGCGCGACCGACGCGCAAATCGACGCCGCGATCGCCACGCACCTCGAGTGGCTCGAGAAGCAGCTCGAGAAGGCTGCCCGGCCGCGCCTCGGCCTCGAGCGGCTTCGCCTCACGGAGGAGCAGGGCAGGCGCGAGGCGGGCGCGCGGATCTCGCTGATCGCGCAGTCGGAAGCGGCGGCGCTCGGCGTCACCTTCGAGCGGATCACGGTGCGCGACCAGCGCAGCCGCTGGGGATCGTGCTCGAGCAAGGGCGGGCTCAGCTTCAACTGGCGGCTCGTCCTCGCGCCACACGACGTGCTCGACTACGTCGTCGTGCACGAGGTGTGCCACCTCGTCGAGCACCACCACGGCCCCGAGTTCTGGAGGCTCCTCGAACGGCGCCGGCCGGGCTACCGCGACTCGAAGCGGTGGCTCGACGACCATGGCTGGGAGATCCTGGCGTACCGGCCGCCCCTGTCGATCGCGGCGTAGCATGGATGGATGGAGCGCTGGGCGACCTTCGACTGCTACGGGACGCTGATCGACTGGGACGGGGGCGTGCGCGCCGAGCTCGCGCGCGTCTTCGGCGAGGAGCGCGCCGACGAGCTGCTCGCGCGCTACCACGAGGTCGAGCCCGATCTGCAGCGCAGCGGTCACCTGAGTTACCGCGACGTTTTGACCGAGTCGATGCGGAGGCTCGGGGCGCCCTCCGGCCAGGAGCACGGTCTCGCGGAATCGCTGCCGGGCTGGCGCGCGTTCCCGGAGGTGCGCAGCGCGCTCGAGGAAGTGCGCCGTCGCGGGTGGAAGCTCGCGATCCTCTCGAATACGGACGCCGACTTCATCGCTGCATCCCAGGTGACCATCGGCGTGCCTTTCGACGAGGTCGTCGTCGCGCAGGAGATCGGCTCGTACAAGCCGGCGCACAAGCACTGGGAGGAGTTCTTCGCGCGCACCAACGCGCCGCGAGACGGGCACGTGCACGTC
>JABFWJ010000356.1 GCA_013362295.1 Thermoleophilia bacterium | reverse complement strand
ACCTCGCGCGCGAGGTGCTCGCGGCGGCGCCCGTCCCGGTCGAGCCGTTCGACGGCTTCGACGCGGGCGATCTCGACGGCTCGGTCGACCGGCTCGTCGAGTTCAACCGCCGTTCGGCGAAGACGCACTCGGGCATCTACCGCGACCTGACGGTGCGGAGGCGCCCGACCGAGAAGGCGATCCTCGCCGACCTCGACGGCCCGCTCCTGCGGCGCACGCTCGAGTTGATCGGCGAGATCGAGCAGGGCCGCCGGACCTGCGAGGTCGCGAACCTCGACCTCTTGGCGGCCTACCAGCGCCTGCAGGCGCGGGCGCCTGCGCTGAACGCGGTGATCACGGAGCTGGCGCCGAGCGCCCGGGCGGCGGGCGGCCCGTTGCACGGCGCGGCTGTCGCCGTGAAGGACAACATCGACGTCGCCGGCGTCGTCACCACGAACGCCTCACCCGTGGGCACGCCGCCGCCGGCCGCGCGCGATGCCGAGGTCGTACGCCGGCTGCGCGACGCGGGCGCGGATCTGCTCTGCAAGACGAACCTGCTCGAGTACGCGGCCGGCAGCGTCAATCCGGCCTTCGGCATGACGTACAACCCGCGCGACCCGAGCCGGACTTCGGGCGGCTCGAGCACCGGGTCGGCGGCGCTCGTCGCCGCCGTCGTGTGCGACTACGCACTCGGGACGGACACCGGCGGCTCGATTCGGATCCCGGCGGCCTACTGCGGCATCGTCGGGCTGAAGCCGAGCTTCGGTCTCGTCCCCGTGGACGGCGTGTTCCCGCTCTCGCCGAGCTGCGACCACGTCGGCACGCTGACCGCGACCGTCGAGCAGTCCGCGCGCCTCCTCTCGGTGCTGGCAGCGACGCCCATCGAGCTGCGGCCGGTCCGGCGGCTGCGCGTCGGTGTGCTGCGCAGGCAGATCGACGACGCGGACCTGACGCCGGGCGTGCGCGCGCGTGTGCTCGAGGCGCTGGCCGCTTTCGAATGCGTCGACGTTGACGTCCCGGAGCTCGACCTGGTAGATGCCGCGCTCGGCGCGGTCGTGCTGCGGGAGGCGTGGGACGTCCATCGGACTCTGTACGAGCGCGAGGGCGAGAACTACGGACCGGGCACGCGCGCGCTCCTCGAGCTCGGCTCGCGCGTCGGCGACGACGCGTACCGGCAGGGGCTCGCCGAGCAGCAGCAGGTCGCCGCTGCGTTCGCGCGCGTCTTCGAGCAGGTCGACGTGCTCGCCGGCCCGACGGTCGCGTATCCGGCACCCCAGGTCGACCCTCCGTTCGGAACGCCGGAGGGCGAGCTCGAAGGCCGCTACACCGCGCCCTACAACCTGGCGGGTGTCCCGGCGATCTCGCTGCCGTGCGGCATCGCCGAGGGCACGCTGCCCGCCGGACTGCAGCTGGCGGCGGCCCGCGGCAACGACGCGCTGCTGCTCTCTGCCGCGCGGCTCTTCGTGGAGGTATCGCGCTGAGGATCGAGGATTGCAACTGGATGCAGGTCGAGCGCTACCTCGAGCGCGACAACCGGCTCGTGATCCCGCTCGGCTCGATCGAGCAGCACGCGTATCTGTCGATCGGTGTCGACCGGATCCTGTCGGAGCGCGTCTCGATCGAGGCGGCCGAGCCGCTGGGCGTGCTCGTGCTGCCGTCGCTCCCGTACGGACTGACGCCGTACTTCGCCGCGTATCCCGGGAGCCCAACGCTCCGTCCCGAGACCTACCGCGCGCTTCTCCGCGACCTGCTCGACTCGCTCGCCGATCAGGGCTTCGGGCGCTTCCTCTTCGTGAACGGGCACGGCGGCAACGACGAGGGACGAACCGCCGTCGAGGCCTGGCAGGCCGAGCACGAGGCGTGCCGCGCGCTCTGGCACAACTGGTGGGCCGGCCCTGACGTGCGGGCGGTCGTCGACGCGATCGATCCCGACGCCGCACACGCGTCGTGGTTCGAGAACTTCCCGTGGACGCGCCTCGACGGCGTCGAGCAGCCGCAGGAGAAGAAGCCGACGGCCGACGTCACCCGGCTGCGAGAGCTCGATCCGCGCGCAGTCCGGACGCTCCTCGGCGACGGGTCCCTCGGCGGGCTGTACGAGCGGCCCGACGAAGACGTGCTGCGCGTCTGGGACGCAGGAGTCGCCGAGGTGCGAGAGCTGATCGAGCGGGGCTGGGGCGAGACGTGACGCAGGTGTGCGTCGTCGGCGCCGGTGTCGTCGGCCTCGCCTGTGCGTGGGAGCTGGCGCGCGGCGGCGCCGACGTCGTCGTGCTCGACGCCGGCACTGCGGGTGCCGGGGTCTCGCGCGGCAATGCGGGCTGGATCTGCCCGTCGATCACCGCGCCGCTGCCGGCGCCGGGGATGGTGCGCGAAGGGCTCCGGCAGCTCGTCACACGCGGCGACGCGTTCGTACTGCGGCCTCAGGCCGACCCGACGTTCGCCCGCTGGCTCTGGACGTTCCGGCGAAGCTGTGCGCCCGCACGCTACGAGGCCGGCACGCGCGCGCTGCTCGCGCTCAACCGGCGGACGATCGAGCTCTACGACACCTATCGCGCCGCCGGGATTCCGTTCGAGATGCACGACACGGGCCTGGTCGTCGCCGCGCGCACGCGCGAGGGTCTCGCGCCGTACCGCGAGCTCGCCCACCTGCTCCACCGGCTCGGGTACGACGGTCGGATCGACGAGCTCGACGGGCCCGAGGCGGCCGGGATCGAGCCGGCGCTCGACGCGTCGGCGGTCGACTGCGCACTGCACGCGCGCGTCGACCGCTTCGTACGGCCGGAAGAGCTGACGGCGGGCCTCGCAGGCTCGCTGCGCGAGCTGGGCGCGGAGCTTCGCGAGCACACGACCGTTTCCGCGCTGCGGCGCGCAAACGGCGGCTGGGTGCTGCGCACGGCGAACGGCGATCTGCGCGCGGACAACGTGGTCGTCGCCGCCGGCCTCGGATCGGCGCGGCTCCTGCGCGAGCACGGCGTCCGCATGCCCCTCGTCGGTGCCCGCGGGTACAGCGTCACGATCACAGGAGAAGGCGCGCCGCCCACGCACGCGGTCTATCTCGCCGAGGCCAAGCTCGGCCTCAGCGCGTTCACGACCGGCGTGCGCGTGGCCGGCGTCTTCGAGCTGGGCGCACGCAGTGCGACGCCACCCGCACGCGCCGGCGCGAAGCTCCTCGCCGCGGCCGAGCCGTACCTCGGCGGCTGGCGGCCGCGCGCGGACGGCACTCCTCCGGCGTGGGCGGGCCTCCGCCCCGCCAGCGCGGACGGCCTGCCGCTGATCGGCGCCGTGCCCGGCCGCGCCGGCCTCTACGCAGCCGCGGGGCACACGATGCTGGGCGTCACGCTCGCCCCGGCAACGGCGGCCGCGCTCGCCCCGCTCGTCCTGCACGGCGAGCGCGTTCCCGAGCTTGCTCCGTTCGACCCCGGACGGTCGCCGTGACGGTCGAGGGCCGCGTCGCGATCGTCACCGGCACCGCGCAGGGAATCGGGAGCGCGATCGCGGCCGCGCTCGGGGATGCCGGCGCAGTCGTCCACGGCTGCGACAAGGACACGGTCGACGTCACCGATCCCGCGCAGGTGGGCGAGTTCGTTGCGCGCATCGGACGCGTCGAGATCCTCGTGAACAACGCCGGCGGGGTCGTCGGCCAGGTCGGCCGGCCGCTCGAGGAGGTTTCCGACGAGGACTGGCGGACCGTCGTCGATGCCAACCTGACGAGTACCTTCGTCTGCACGCGCGCGGTCGCGCCCGGGATGAAGAAACGCCGGTACGGGCGCATCGTCAACATCTCCTCCGGCGCCGGGCGAAGTGTCAGCCTTACGGGCATCCAGGCGTACGCGAGCGCAAAGGCCGGCCAGATCGGCTTCACGCGGCAGACGGCGCACGAGCTCGGGCCGTACGGGATCACCGTCAACTCGATCGCACCGGGCTTCGTGCTCTCGAATCCCAGCTCGATCGCGCAGTACGAGAGCTACGGCGAGGAAGGCCAGCAGCGCCTGCTCGAGTCGATCGCGACGCGGCGGGTCGGCGTCCCGGCCGACATTGCGAACGGCGTGCTCTTCTTCGCGTCCGAAGAGGCCTCGTGGGTCACCGGCCAGGTGCTGTCGATCGACGGCGGGTACTCGATCTTCTGAGCGGAGGCGCGTACGCGTTTAGCGCCGATTCGCCCGGCGGAGAACCGCTCGTATGGCCACGATCCCGGACACGATCGTGCTCAAGCGCGACCGCGATCTCGACGGCCGCCAGAACGACATCTGGGTGCGGCGCGGGCTCTTCGCGCTCCTCTGCGTCGTGCCGGTGCTCGCGCTCCTGAACCTCTTCGGCCAGAGGCCGTCCACCTCGAGCGCCGCCGTCGGCGCCGCACACCTGGAGGTCTACGCGCCGACGCGGGTGCGCGGCGGTGTCTTGTTCGAGGCGCGGTTCAACGTCACCGCGCAGCACGACCTGCAGAAGGCGATCCTCGTGCTCGACGCCGGTTGGCTCGAGGGCATGACGATCAACGGTGTCGAACCGCAGCCCGTCGCGGAAGCCAGTGCCGACGGGCGCCTGAGCCTCGACCTCGGGCACATCCCGGCCGGCAAGAAGTACCTGCTCTTCATGCAGTTCCAGGTCAACCCGACGAATGTCGGCCACCGCAACCAGACGGTTCAGCTGTACGACGGCGACCGCAAGCTCGCCGAGGTGCGGCGCACGATCACGGTCTTTCCCTGATGGACATCGCACTCCGCGCACTCTTCCTCTACACGTTCGTCATCTTCGTGATGCGCGTGATCGGTCGCCGCGAGCTCTCGTCGCTCAGCGCGGTCGACCTCGTGCTGCTGATCGTGCTCGGCGACGCGATCCAGCAGGGACTGACTCAGGACGACTACTCCGTCACGGGCGCCGTGATCGCCGTGGCGACGATCTGCGCGATCCAGGTCGGCAGCTCCTACCTGACGTTCCGCTCCCGCCGCGCCCGCAGGGTGCTCGAAGGCGACCCGATCGTGATCGTCCAGGACGGGAGGCTGCTGGAAAAGAACCTCGTGCGCGAGCGCATGACTCCTGACGAGGTGGCCGAAGAGATGCGCACGCAGCAGATCGCCTCATTCGACGAAGTCCAGTGGGCGATCATCGAGAACAACGGGCAGATCAGCTTCATCAAGAAATAGACCGGCGAAGATGGCCTCATGCACGAAGGGCCTCTCCTGCTGCTCGTCGGCGCCGTGCTGGCGGCGAGTGTCATGCTCGCGCTCGGGGCCGCACGTACCGGGCTTCCGGTGCTCGTCGCGTTCCTCGGACTCGGCATGCTGCTCGGCTCGGACGGGCCGGGCGGGATCGAGTTCGACGACGCCGAGCTCGCGCGGCGTGTCGGTACCGTCGGGCTCGCACTGATCCTCTATGAAGGCGGGCTGCAGACCTCGTGGCGCCGCCTGCGCGAAGTCGCAGTGCCGGCGGCGCTCCTCAGCACCGTCGGCGTCGTCGTCACGACGCTGGTCACAGGCCTCGCCGCGCATGCGTTCTTCAGCCTGTCGTGGCTGGAGGCGATCTTGCTCGGCGCGGTCGTCGCCTCGACCGACGCCGCGGCCGTGTTCGCGACGCTCCGCGTCACACACGTACGCCGCCGGATCGCGCGCACGCTCGAAGCGGAGTCCGGGGGCAACGACCCGATGGCGATCGCGCTCACGCTCGGGCTGATCGCGTGGATCGAGCGCCCGCACACGTATGGCCTCGACGATCTTGCGTTCGCCGTTGTCCGGCAGATCGGGCTCGGCCTCGTCGTGGGCGTCGCGCTCGGAGCGGGCGCGACCTGGGTCTTCGCAAGGATCCCGCAATCGATCGGCGCCTTCGCCCCCGTTGCGTCCGTCGCGGCAGCGGCGCTCGCCTTCGGCGCGGCCGACACGATCGGCGGTAGCGGGTTCCTCGCCGTCTACCTCGTCGGGCTCGCCGTCGGAAGCACGCCGTCACGCTTTCGCCGTCAGCTCGCCGCGTTCCACGAGGGAGTCGCGTTCGTCGCACAGGTCGTGCTCTTCATCGTGCTCGGACTGCTCGTGTTCCCGCACGACCTTCCGCACGTTGCGCTGCGCGGTCTCGCGCTCGCGCTCCTGCTCGTCGCCGTCGCCCGGCCCGCCGCGGTGTTTGTCTCGACGGCGCTCGGCGGCTACTCGCACCGTGAGCGGCTGCTACTCGGCTGGGCGGGACTGCGCGGTGCTGTGCCCATCGTCCTGGCGACGTTCGCCCTCTCCTCGCGCGTCCCGGACAACGAGACGATCTTCAACGCCGTCTTCTTCGTCGTGCTCGTGTCGACCGTCGTGCAGGGCACGACGCTCGAGGGCGTCGCGAGGCGGCTCGGGCTCGCGGCGCCTGCGCCGCCCGTCGCCGAGGCGCCGCTCGAGGTCGGCCCGCTGAGCCAGCTCGAGCTCGTCGACTTCGCGGTCGCACCCGACCATGCGATCCGCGGCTCGGCGGTCAGGGAGCTCGGTCTGCCGCGAGATGCGCTG
>JABFWJ010000172.1 GCA_013362295.1 Thermoleophilia bacterium | reverse complement strand
CCCGCCGAGCAGATTTCCGCTGTCCTTGACGCCGGCGTCGCGCTTCAGAAGCGACTCGAACAGATCGCCGAGCGGGCCGGCCAGCGCGAGCACGACGCCGAGGACGATCGACTCGCCGATCGTGAGGAAGTCCTGCTTGTAGAGCGCGACGAATGCGACGAAGATCGTCGCGGCGGTCCCGAAGACGAAGCCCTCCCACGTCTTCCCGGGCGAGGTCGCGGGTGCCATCTTGTGCCGGCCGAGGAGCCGCCCGCCGAAATAGGCGAACGTGTCACCCGCCCAGATCGCGAGGAGCACGGTGACGAGCGCGAGGCGACCGTGCTCCGGGATGTCGCGCAGCAGGATCAGGAACGCGAGCCCGCCTCCGATCCACAGCGTCCCCATCACGGTCGCGCTGATTGCAGCCGTCGCCGCCGCGCGCGCCTCCGAGATCGCCTTGAGGACGAACGCGAGCACGAACGCCGAGAGCACACCGGCGAGCATCCAGGAGACGCCCGACAGCTCGGCTCCGACGAGCGCGAGCGCGGCGCCGACATAGCCCGCCGGGGCGAGCGGAGCAAGCGTCCGGGCCATCAGCCAGTACTCGTGCAGCGAGATCGCGGCCGCGATCGCCACGACCGCGAACACCCACCAGCCGCCGAGGTACACCGCGCCGAGCACGATCGGCAGCAGCGCGATCGCGATCAGGATCCGCGAGAGGAAGGAGCTCATCGACTACCGGCCGCCGAAGCGCCGGCGCCGCTGGGCGTACTCGGCCAGTGCCGAGCGGAGGTCGCGCTCGTCGAAATCCGGCCAGAGCTTGTCGACGAAGACGAGCTCGGTGTAGGCGAGCTGCCAGAGCAGGAAGTTCGAGATCCGGAGCTCGCCGCTCGTGCGGATCAGCAGATCCGGGTCGGGCAGCTCCGGCGCGTAGAGGTTGGCCGCGAAGACGTTCTCGTCGATCTCGTCGGCGTCCACGCCGCTCTCGACGAGCCTGCGCGCCGCTTCGACGAGCTCGGCGCGGCCGCCGTAGTCGAAGGCAACCCACAGGTTGAGGCGCGTGTTCAGCTCCGTGCGGTCCTCCATCCCGCTCATGCGGCGCTGCAGGTCCTCGGGCGCGCGGTCGCGACGCCCGATGAAACGCACGCGCACGCCCTGCTGGGCGAGGTCGGGGAGCTCGCGCTCGATCGTCTCCGCGAAGATCTCCATCAACGCGTCGACCTCCTCCTCCGAGCGCGACCAGTTCTCCGTCGAGAACGCGAACACCGCGAGGTCGCGGATGCCGACGTCGATCGCCGCCTCGACGATGCGGCGCACGGTGCGTGCACCCGCGCGGTGGCCGGCCGCGGTCGGCAGCCTGCGCTTCTTCGCCCAGCGGCCGTTGCCGTCGAGGATGATCGCGACCGACTGCGCGACCTCGGGAAGCTCGACCTCCGGCAGCGGCCGAATGCGCGCGAGCGTACGGATTCGTGTCAGGAGCCGCACGGAGGTGACTACACCTCCATGATCTCGGCTTCTTTGCGCTTCAGCAGCTCGTCGATGCGCGCGGTGTGCTCGTCGGTCAGCTTCTGGACGCGCGTCTCGGCCGTCCGCTCTTCGTCGTCGCCGACCTCGCGGTTCTTGACGAGCTCCTCGAGGTGCTTGATCGCGTCGCGCCGGACGTTGCGGACGGCGACACGCCCCTCCTCCGCCATCTGGCGCACGAGCTTCACGAGCTCCTTGCGCCGCTCCTCCGTGAGCTGGGGGATCGGCAGGCGGATCATCTTGCCGTCGTTCGACGGCGTCAGGCCGAGGTCGGATTCCAGGATCGTCTTCTCGATCTGCTTGATCGAGCTCGGGTCGAACGGCTGGATCGTCAGCATGCGCGGCTCGGGTGCGTTGATCGTCGCGAGGTTCTTCAACGGCGTGGGCGTCCCGTAGTAGTCGATCGTGATGCGGTCGAGCAGCGCCGGCGTGGCCCGCCCGGTGCGCACGGAGTTGAAATGCTCGTGCGTCGCGTCCACCGACTTGTCCATCCGCTGCGTCGCGTCGCCGATGAAGTTCTCGATCACCGTTCGTCTCCTTCGGGGGTTGAAATGACGGTTCCTATCTTCTCGCCCGCCGCCACCTTCGCGATGTTGCCCGGTGCGAGCTCGAAGACGTGGATGGGAAGCCGATTGTCCATGCACAGCGACAGGGCCGTCGTGTCCATCACCTTCAGCCCGCGTTCGATCGTCTCGAGGTGGGTGAGCTCGCGGATCAGCGTGGCGTGGCGATTCTGCCGCGGGTCGCCGTCGAGGACCCCCTCGACGCCGTGCTTTGCCATCAGGATCGCCTGCGCGCCGATCTCCAGCGCGCGGAGCGCGGCCGCCGTGTCGGTGGTGAAGTACGGGTTACCCGTCCCGGCGGCGAAGATCACGATGCGGCCCTTCTCGAGATGGCGCACCGCCCGCCGCCTGATGTACGGCTCGGCGACCTCCTGGACGTCGATCGCGGAGAGCACCCGCGTGTCGGCGCCGTTGCGCTCGATCGCCTCCTGGACGGCGAGCGAGTTCAGCACCGTCGCGAGCATCCCCATGTAGTCGCCCGTCGCGCGATCGATGCCCTGCGCGGTCGCGGACATGCCGCGGTAGATGTTCCCGCCGCCGATCACGACGGCGACCTCCAGCCCGCCGGCGCGGAGATGGACGAGCTCCTTCGCGAGCTCGTCCACGGTCTCCGCATCCAGTCCGAACTCCTGCGAGCCCATGAGGGCCTCACCGGAGAGCTTCAGCAGAACTCGGCTGAAGGGCACTAACCGACCGCGTACCAGGCGTAGTCGACGAGCTCGATTCCGCGCTCCTCGAGGTACTTGGCAACGGTGCTCGTCGACTCGTCCGCCCGGTACCACGTCTGGTCGAACAGGACGGCCTCGGCGTAGAACTTCTTGTTCAGCTGGCCCTCGACGATCTTCTCGCGGACGTTCTCGGGCTTGCTGCGCACCTCGTCGGAGTTCGAGAGGATCTCGCGCTCCGCGTCGACGAGCTCCTGCGGGACCTCGTCGCGCGTCGTGTACGTGGGCCGCGCGAACGTGAGATGCAGGGCGAGGCTCCGCGCCGCCTCCGGGTCGCCTCCCTTTGTGTGCACGAGCGCGCCCACCTTGCCCGGCGGGTGGATGTACGAGGACAGGACCTCGTCGCCCGCGGCGTCCATGCGCTTCGACCCGACGACCTGGATGTTCTCGCCGAGCCTCGCGGCAAGCTCGACCCGTTCCGCCTCGAGCGACGACGGGTCGCCGCCCTGGAAGACGGTCTCGAGCGTCTTCTCGACGAACGCCTGGAAGTCCTCGTTGTTGGAGACGGGCTCGGTCTCGCACCCGACGCCCGCGATCGCGGCGGCGTTGCCGTCGATCCGGACGCCGACCTTGCCTTCGCTCGTCTCGCGGCCCGCGCGCTTCGCCGCCGACGCCATGCCCTTCTCGCGCAGCAGCTTGACGGCCTCGTCGAAGTCCCCGGCCGTCTCCTGGAGCGCGCGCTTGCACTCCATCATCCCCGCGCTCGTGGCGTCGCGGAGCTCCTTGACCATCGCTGCGGTGATCTCGGTCATTCCGCGTTCTCCGCGGTCTCGGGTGCGGGCTCGGTTGCCGGTTCGTCGACGCCCTCGGGTGCGGGGGGCGCGGCCTGCGCGGGCTCCTCGGCAGGCGCCTCCTCGGCGGGCTGCTCGGGGGCCTGCTCGCCGCCGTTCCCGCCGTTGCTGGAGCTCCGCGCACGCAGCTCGGCCTGGGTCACGCGCTGCCTGCCTGCCTCGATGCCGTCGGCGATCGCCTTCACGATCACCGAGCAGGAGCGGATCGCGTCGTCGTTGCCCGGGATCACGTAGTCGGCCTCGTCGGGATCGCAGTTCGTGTCGACGAGGGCGATCACCGGCATGCCGAGGCGCTTGGCCTCGCGCACCGCCAGCTGCTCCTTGCGCAGGTCGACGATGAAGACCGCGTCCGGCTGGCGCCGCATGTCTGCGACACCGCCGAGGTTCGCCTCGAGCTTCTCGAGCTCTGCCTCCATCTGGATGCGCTCCTTCGCGGGCAGGAGGTCGAGCATGTTCTCCTGCTTGAGGCCACGCAGCTCGTGCAGACGCTGGATCCGGTCGGAGATCGTGCGCCAGTTCGTGAGCAGGCCGCCGAGCCAGCGGTTGTTCACGTACGGCATGCCGACGCGCTTCGCCTCGTCGCGTACGGCGTCCTGCGCCTGCTTCTTCGTCCCGACGAACAGGACGGAGCCGCCACGCTCGGCGATCGCCTTCGCGAAGTTGTAGGCCTCGTCGACGAGCTCCTGCGTCTGGGTCAGGTCGATGATGTAGATGCCGCCGCGCTCGGTGAAGATGAACCGCTTCATCTTCGGGTTCCAGCGGCGCGTCTGGTGGCCGAAATGAACGCCGGCCTCCAGCAATTCCTTCATGGAAACGACGGGCATGGGAGCCCCTTTCTTCGGTTTTCGGTTGCGGAGCGCCGGTGGCCCAGGATGGAAGCCGGGTCAGGCCCGGCCACCGTCCACCGTGGGTTTCCCACCGGGTCGGAGGGACGGAAAGCTCCGGAAGGATAGCGGGCCGCGTGACTTTTTCGGCCTCTGCAGCGTTTTCCGGCCGTGGGGAACACGATCGACCTGCCGCCGGCAGCGCAGGCGCTCGGCTCCGACCTGCGCGCGAACGGGTGGGAGCTCGCGCTCCAGGTGGTGGACGAGGGGCTCACGGACGACGTGATCCCGTCGCTCGTCCGGCTGGGCCGGGTGGCCCAGCTCGGGGACATGCCGACCTTCATCACCGAGCTCGGCCGCGAGGTCGAGCGGCCGTTGCCGGGCCGGATGCGGATCGGAGGCCCGCTCGCGGCGATCGCGCGCGACCACGCGCGCCAGCGCGAGGCGCTCGGGTTCGCGCCGCGCGAGGTCGTGACGGAGTTCCTCCTGCTGCGGCGCGTGCTGTGGCGCTTCGTGGCAAGGCGCGTCGTCGACCTCGATCTCGCGAGCGGCCAGGTGATCGAGATCGAGCGCCGACTCAACGACACGATCGACCGGCTCGTCGTCGAGTGCGTCGTTGCGTACTTCGATCGTGCGACGGCCGAGCTCGCGGAACAGGCACGCCGCGATCCGCTGACGGGCCTGCTCAACCATCAGGCCTTCTCGGATGTCCTCGCGCACGAGATCGAGCGCGCGCAACGGTACGACCACGGGCTGACGCTCGTCTTCATCGACCTCGACCGCTTCAAGGAGATCAACGACTCGGTCGGCCATATGGAGGGCGACCGGGTCCTGCACCGCGTGAGCTCGCTCGCCTCGACGATGCTGCGCGGTTCCGACTACGCGGGGCGGATGGGCGGTGACGAGTTCGCGATGCTGCTCCTCGAGTCGGACAAGCACGCGAGCGCACGCTTCCTCCGCCGGATCCACGGCGGCATCGGCGACCTCAAGCGGCGCGGCGAGCTTCCCGCCGGCTTCGACCTGAGCGCCGGGACGGCGCACTATCCGACGGAGGCCGCGGATGCAGATTCACTCCTCCGCCTCGCCGACGCCCGCCAGTACGAGTCGAAGCGCGCGAAGCGCGGCTGAAGAGCGAAATCAGCGAACCCGATTCGGCGGAGCCGAACCAGATTCGAGCACTTGGAGCGCCGCTGCGAGGTCGTGCGGAAGCGGCGAGCGCGTCTCGATTCGCTCGCCGTCGAAGGGGTGCGGGAACGCGAGCTCGGCTGCGTGGAGGAACTGGCGCCCGAGGCCGGGAAGGGGCACGCCGTACACCGGATCGCCGGCGACGGGAAGGTCGATCGCTGCGAGGTGCACGCGGATCTGGTGCATCCGTCCCGTCTCGAGCCGGACGCGGAGCAGCGCGTGCGCGGGCCACAGGCGCTCCACCTCGAAGTGCGTGATCGCCTCGCGCGGCGTGTCCGAGTCCAGCGAGATTCGCGTCGGATCGCCGCGGTCGCGGCCGATCGGTGCCTCGATCCGCCCCGTGCGCGAGCGCGGACGGCCGCGTACGAGGGCGACGTACGTGCGCTCGAGCGCACGCTCGCGCACGCGAGCCTGCAGACGCGCGTGTGCCTCCTCCGACCGCGCGAGCACCAGCAGACCGGAGGTGTCGCGGTCGAGCCGGTGGACGATCCCCGGTCGCTCCGGATCGCCCCCGGCGATCTTCCCGGCGAGCGCGTGCACGAGCGTGCCGTGCTCGTGGCCGTGTCCCGGGTGGACGACGAGCCCTGCGGGCTTGTCGATCACGAGCAGGTGCTCGTCCTCCCAGACGATCGTCGGCTCCGGCGGCGGCGCGACCTCCGCGGCGCGTGCGGGCGCTTGCACCTCGACCTCCTCCCCGCCTTCGAGCCGGTAGCTCTTCGGCCGCGCGAGCCCGTCGACGAGCGCGCCCGCTTCGACCGCGCGCTCGGCCGCCGAGCGCGAGCCGAGCTGCGTCGCGAGGAACCGGTCGAGTCGCTGCCCGGCCGCCTCGGCGGGGACCTTCACGGTCACCTTGCCGCGACGTCGAGCGTGCGCCGCGGCGGCGGT